>JABMRP010001232.1 GCA_013202535.1 Planctomycetota bacterium | reverse complement strand
GGAAAGCGGCGACAAGTCGCCGCAGTCCAAGGCAGGAGCCTGCTCCGCTGCAAACGGCCCTCTCCCTAGCCTTCTCCCGGAGGGAGAGGAGACTTGCGCGCCCGGCTCATGCGGCGGGCGACCAGCAGGGCCGTTTCCAGGGCCTGTTCGTAATTGAGCCGCGGGTCGACGTCGCTCTTGTAGGCGAGTTCCAGATCCTCTTCGGTTAGGCCGCGGGCGCCGCCGGTGCATTCGGTGACGTTTTCGCCGGTGAGCTCGAAGTGGACGCCGCCGAGAATCGAGCCGACGTGGTGATGGACGTCGAAGGCCCGGTTCAACTCGCCGAGGATGTCGTCGAAGCTGCGGGTTTTGATGCCCGAGGCGGTGGTCACCGTGTTACCGTGCATCGGGTCGCAACACCAGAGCACGACCTTGCCGGCCCGCCGGACGGCCTCGATCAGCGGCGGAAGGTGTTGCTCGATCTGGTCGACGCCGAAGCGGTGGATCAGCGTCAGCCGCCCGGGTTGGTTGGCCGGATTGAGTACCTCGACCAGTTCGACGAGTTCTTCCGGCGTCATCGAGGGCCCCACTTTGCAGCCGATCGGATTGGCAATGCCGCGAAAATACTCGACGTGGGCGCCGTCGATCGCGCGCGTGCGGTCGCCGATCCAGGGGAGATGTGCGTTGAGGTTGTACCAGCCGGTGCGGCGCGGCACGCGGCGCGTTTGCGCCTGTTCGTAGTCCAGGTGCAGGCCTTCGTGGCTGGTGAAAAACTCGACCCGGGTCAGTTCGTCGAGCGGTCGCCCGGCCATGGTTTCCATGAAACGGACCGAGTTGCCGATCGATTCGATCACCCGCCGGTATTCGTCGGGGTGGGACGCATGGTTGACGAAATCGAGGTCCCACTGCTCGGGATGATGCAGATCGGCAAACCCGCCGTCGACCAGACCGCGAATGAAGTTGAGCGTCAGACACGACCGTTCGTAGCCGCGGAGCAGGAGTTGCGGGTCGGGCGTGCGGTCCGCCTCGGTGAAGCCGGGCCGATTGATGCAGTTACCCCGATAGCTGGGCAAGGTGACCCCGTCGCGAGTTTCCGTTTCCGCCGAGCGGGGTTTGGCGTACTGGCCGGCGAATCGGCCCACGCGAATCACCTGCTTCTCGCAACCGTAGACCAAGACGAAGCTCATCTTCAGCAGGATCTTCAGTTTCGCGGCGATGGGGTCCGGGCGGCAGTCGTCGAAGGTTTCCGAGCAATCGCCGCCCTGCAACAGAAACCGGCGTCCCCGGGCGGCCTCGGCCAGTTGGCCCTTCAGCGTTTCGACTTCCCAACTCGTCACCAGCGGTGGCAGCCGGGTCAGTTCGCCGAGCACCCGTTCGAGCACTTCACAATCGGGATAAACCACCTGCTGCTTGGCCGGCTTTTTCTGCCACGATACGGGGGACCATGGTTCGCTCATCGTGCGGCGGACTCCGTTCGGGGTGGTTTCTTCATCAGGAATCATCCTTTCGCACCATCCGCCAGCAGCGGTGGATACGGCGGTTGCGGAAATCGGGAGGAACGGTCTGACGGCTGATCTCCCGGACCGTGACCCCCTTGATCGCCGACTCGTCGAACTTGAACCGGCGGAAGTTGGTCGAGAAGAAGATCACCCCGCCGGGAGTTATCCGCGGCAGCAACCGCCGGAGTAGTTGGGCGTGGTCGCGCTGTACTTCCCAATCGGTTTCCGCTGCCTTGCTATTGGAGAACGTGGGCGGATCGACCACGGCCAGATCGTACGCCGGGTCTGGGGGATGCTCAGCCAGAAACTGCATCGCGTCGGCACGTATCCGACGGTGCGACGAGCCGGCCAGACCGTTGAGTTGCATGTTGCGAGCCGCCCAGTCGAGATACGTGTTCGACAAGTCGACCGACGTCGTTGATCGGGCTCCTCCGGCGGCTGCGTATACGGTAAATGCTCCTGTATACCCGAAGAGATTCAGAAATCGCTTCCCCGCAGCCTCTTCCCCGACCATCGACCGGGTGATGCGGTGATCGAGGAACAGGCCCGTGTCGACGTAATCGGACAGATTCACCTCGAACTTCAACCCGCCTTCCGTCACCGTCAGGGTGCGCCGATCGTCGGCGTATCGCTCGTGCTGGGTCGTACCGCGTTGCCGCTGCCGGCGTTTGAGGAAGACGTCGCGGCGACGGATATCGAGCGCCTCGCCCGCCGTGCGGACCATCAGATCGAGCCAATCGCCGTGCTCGCCGGGAGTGCGGTCGTGCGGCCGTTCGTACTCGGCCATGTGCAGGCAATCTTCGTAGCGATCCACCACCAGCGGAATCTCCGGAATGTCGCGTTCGTAGAGCCGGTAACAAGTAATGCCCTGCTTCGTCGGCCAGCGGCGCAGGTGCCGGGCGAGCTTGGTCAACCGGCTACGAAATAGCTCGGCCTGCTCGGATGCCTTGGCTGAGATTCCGCCGAAGGCTTGCTCCCGTTCGGTGGTGACCGGTTTGGTGATGACCGGTTAGGTGATGACCGGTTGGGTGATGACCGGTTGGGAGATGGCCGGTTGGGTGAAGACCGGATCGGTG
>JABMRP010001231.1 GCA_013202535.1 Planctomycetota bacterium | reverse complement strand
CAGTCCGTGTTGAAACTCTTCCCAGCCCAGCGGATCGTGGCGATAGGGTATGCGTTGCTTGAGTTGCTGATGGCGGTCCCAGAGTCGGGCCACCGCCTCCCATCGCCCGGTATCGGCCTCCGGCGGCTCGGGAATAACCGTCTGCTCGCTCGACTGGGCGTAGACGAGTTCCCAATCCTCGTCCCCGGCCACCAGCAGCGGCTCCTGGCGGTCGAAGCGGTTCTCGGTAACCCACTGCCCGACGTGTGCTTCGAGATAGGCGTGCAACTCGCTCAGCGAAACGATCGTGTCGGCGTTGCCCGTCCCTTCGGCGTCGGCCGCTCCTTTGAGTCCCTGCCAGAAGAAGTAGCCGAAGACCGAGCCGCCCAACTCGGGCGCCGCCCAACCGATCTGTCCGGACCCGGCCGAATTGAGAATCGTCAGATTGGGAACCTTGGCATCGGTGAGCACGGCCGGCAAGCGATCGGCGAAGCCGTTGACCAGCAGCCCCAAGTCCCAATTGGCGTCCATCCGGTTGGCGTCGAGGACCAGTAGCTTCTTTGTCTCATCGGGTAACGTTCGCTCACCTTCGGCGACAAACAGGTGATCGATCAGTTCGGCCAGGGGAAGCCATTGCCGGCTATCCGATCGGGAGGCACCGGGCGGCAACAGGCACGGCCGGGAGTCGCCGTCGAGCACGCCGTGCATGCTGAGGTACACGACGACCACGTCCTTGCCGGGACCGCCGGGCTGCATCGCGTCGAGTTGCTTGCGTAGTTGCCGCAACCCCTGCTCTTTCGATTCCCAGCGGCAGCGGACGTACTTCAAGATCTCCTCGTCGTCCAACTCGGCCAGCCGCTCGACGTCCTCAACCGCCCAAGCGTTGGGGGGGATCGGCGCGTCGTACTCGGTAACCACCACCGCCAGAAGCGGCGTGCGCATCGGCTTATGCATCAAATAGACGAGAAACCCGACGACCAACCCCGCCACCACCAGCATGCCGGCGGCCAGCTTGACGCGATGCCGCAGTACGCTGCGCTCCTGCGTGCGATCCTTTCGCTTGGTCCATCCGGCGCCCTCTTGGCCAGGCCGCCGGCCACCGCGCACCGGGCTACCCGGCTTGTTGCGCCAGCCGCCTTGTTTTTTTGCCATCCGAACGCGAGTCCTTGCCTGGCATGGTTGAGTAGGAGGTAGGGACTAGGGACTGGGGAATAGGAAAAAGCGATTAGCGATTAGCGGGTAGCGATTAGGGTTTAGTTGAGCCCGGGCACTTGTGCCCGGTGTTTCAAAGCTATTCATCGACTCCCCCTTTCTCGGGGGTTGGCGCCGGGCGGACGCGGGTCAGGGGGAGCGAGGTGAAGGTGAGCAGGTCGTCCGGAGCGGCGGTTGGGTGCTGGCGTCCGTCGGTAAGTTCGGGAACCGCGTGTTTCAGGTGGGCAATGGCTTCGTTGAGGGTCACGACCCCGTCGCCCGACGTATCGCCGCGGCCCGCTAGCGCTTCGAGCAAACATTTGGTAAACGCTCCATGACGCCACGCGTCGTTCTCCTCCGATTTCTCGTCGCCGGTCGAGGCGGTCACGGTGAACACCACGTCTTCCTGCAAGGCGCGGATGGCCGCTTTGAGATCGCGCGATCGCAACGGCTGAATGGCGCCACTGTGGCACGTATCCAACAGCGCCAGTTTGCGGCAAGGCACGTCGGCCAGCATTCGGAAATCGTCCCACGAGATGCAACTAGTATACTTCCGCGCGATGTAATCGGCCAGCGTCATGTCGTGGCCAATGAAGTAGTAGCGGCCGCTTTGCGCGTCGACGACACCGTGGCCGGCCAGGAAGAGGACCAACAGATCGTCCGGTTCGGCCGTGTCGACCAGCTTGTCTCGTGCGGCTTTCAGCGCTTGGCGCCAGTTCTCCGGCGTGACGTCCCGGTCGAAAAGCAGTTCCGGCTTGGCCACCGTGTAGGAGCCGGCGGATCGCGACTCCAGCGCGTCGGCCAGTGCCTCGGCGTCGGCGATCGAGTACTGAAGCGCCTGGATATTGGAGTCGCCGTACTGGTTCAGCCCCGCGGCCAGGACGAACAGCCTGGGAGTGCGGAGTAATTCGTCGGGTGCTTCTTCCGGGCGTTCGATCACGACGTGGCCCAGGGCCGTCGTGTTGGCGTCGGTGCCGACCACCAGTTGGATCAGATTGCGCTGGTCGCTGGGCAGAGAGACGGTCCAGTCGTACGTCAATTCCGTTCCCTTTTCCACCTCGCGACTCTCGACGAGCTTCTCGTTGGTCGCCACCACGCCGTTGGCAAACACCTTGGCGCGCACCAACCGGCTGGCTGCCGGCATGGAGATCCGCGCTCGCACGCTGGTCGAATTCGGCCGAATCAGCGCTCCGGCCCGTGGCGAGAGAATCTCCACGCGAGGCGTCACGGCGATTTGCCCGGTAACCGTCTCGTGCAGCTCACCCGGCACCTTTTGCTGGGCCGCCGCAAACGCTTCGTGCAGGCTGCCGGCCGGGAGCAATCGCTCCAGGACGTCGGGGCGTTCGAGGTTCTTGTAGAACTGGTCGGCCCGATAGAAGTCGGGCAAGCGCTCGATACCCCGGTTCACCTGCCAGCCGAAAAACGTGTAGCCGTTGGCCGAGGCGTCGTAGTATCCGTCGGGAGTCCACAGAGCCCAGTCGCGTTCGGCGCTGACAAACAGCGTGGCCAGCGGTTGCCAGGCGGGCAACGACTGGAAATCCGGCCGGGCCTTGTCGTCGCGCGACGTTTGGAAGACCACTTCCTTATCCCAGGGCGCTTTCCAGAGCCCCTGGTAGATTGTGGTGGGCGCCGCGTCGAAATGTTCCTCGGCCCCGTCGGCCCAAATGATCTTTGTGACGACGTCGCCCTGGCGAACGCCTCGACGAAACAGCGGGCCGGCCGGGTTGATGGCCGCGACGAAGAGTTGTTCCTTGGGTTCCTTTCGCAACCGCAGATCGACGCCCCAGCGACTCAGTCGGGCCGATTCCTGCTGGCTGTCGGCCAGACTCCAGACACATACCGTTCCGTCGCCCGAGCCGGAAACCAGATAGCGCCGGTCGGCCGACACGCCCAGCGATTTGACCTCGTCTTGATGTCCGCGGAAATGGCGCACCAGGGGAAAGTTCTTTGCCGGATCGAGGCGATGGACGTAGATGCCGTTGTCGCCGTCGGTGCCAATCGCCACGGCCGTAGGCTTGCCGTCGGGACCGAGGATCCAGCAAAAGCTCTGCACAGAGCCCCGCTCACCGGAAATTCCTCGGATGCTACCGCTGGCCCGGTTGTCGCGCAGAATCTCCAGCGAGCCGTCGGGCGCCCGCCGCGCGCTCCATCGGCCTTGTTTCGGATTGACGGCGATCCAATCTTCCGGCCGTGGCGCCGGGCCGCTACCCAACTCCAGCCGGGTTAAGTCGAACGTTTGCTGTAGGAGAGCGTAATTGTTGAACCCCCGATTGTCGAGCTCGGTGCCCAACGCGATCCGGTAGATCGGGTCGCTCTTGGCAAAGGCCACTTTGAGGACCCGTCTCGACTTACCCCGCAAGGCGGCTTTCCGCTGCGGTGCGTCGAGCGGCTCGACGGCTACCTCGTTATGGTCGCCGCCGGTGTAGGCCAGCCGCTTTCCGTCGGGGCTGATCGCACAGGCGTGGACGTGATCGGGGAGCACAACCCGGCGCGTGATCGTTTGCGCGGCGAGGTCCCAGACCTGCAACTGGCTCTTCCGCGTGACACGATCCCTCGTTGTGCCGGCCACCAGGGTTTTTCCGTCTGGACTGAAGACCGCCGAGAGGACCACTCCGCCGGGTTCCAGGCGTTTGGCAACGCGGCCATCGCCGGAGAGATCCCAGAGATAGAGATTACCCT
>JABMRP010001230.1 GCA_013202535.1 Planctomycetota bacterium | reverse complement strand
TCTCGTCGCCCCGTTGTTGCGCCAGCAGCATCATGTGAACCAATGCCTCATGGTGTCGGGGAGCCAGATAGAGCGACTTCTGGAAATGCGTCTTCGCCTCCTCCAGTCTCCCGCCCGCCTGGCAGATCAGCCCCAACAGGCAGAACACGTCCGCGCTGGCCGGACGTTCCGCGAGCAACGTCTCGCAGATCGCGGTGGCCTGGTCCAACCGGCCGGAGTCCGCCGCGTCTCGCGCGGTCGCCAGCAAATCCGCTTCGGACACGCGCCGGGTGCCACGGGCAGTGTGCCCACGCACGGGCGAAACGCGATTGACACGTGAACGCGCTGGCGAGACGCCCTTGGCGTCCGAGCGGGTAGCTCTTGCGGCCTCCGCGACGGTCCCGCGATGCAGCGGTCTTTCCGCATCGTCGGCCGAGACCGCGGTTTGATCGAGGAAATCGCTCGCCAGGGGACGAAACGCAAAGGGAAATTCGCCGCCCAACCCGCGGAAGGGACCTTCCGCCGTGACGCGGGCCTCCACGTGACCCACATACAAGAAACCGTCCGGAGCCAGCAACTGGTGTAGACGAGTAAGGGCCTTTTGCTGTGCTTCGGCGTGCAGGTAGATCAGCACGTTTCGACATAATATCAGATGATACACCGGTTCGGCAGCCAGAAAGTCGAGGGCCACGAGATTGGCCCGGCGAAAGTGAACCACCGCGCGGACCTGATCGATCACCTCATAACGACTCCCCCGGCGACGAAAGAACCGGTCGCGCAGATCGGAGAACCGACTCTCTTCACCTCGGAAGGACGACTTGGAGTACTTTCCCTTGGCGGCCTTGTCCAGGGCCCGTTGACTCAGGTCCACGGCGTCGATCTGGATCTGCCCCGGCGCCAATCCAAGGTCGAGCAGCGTCATCGCGACGGAATACGGTTCTTCGCCCGTGCTGCAAGGGACGCTCAGCACGCGCAGTGGTTCCCCCGAGGCATCGCTCCGGCTCCGATCTTTAACGAACCGACGAAGCCAGAGAAAAGGTTCGACGTCGCGAAAGAACCATGTTTCCGGAACCAGCAATTCCTCGACCAGTTCGTCAAACTCCGATTCGTCGCGCAACAGTCGCTCGGCGTAGTCGTCGCCGTCGTCGACACCGCAGACTTCCATCCGCCGCACGTACGCCCGCCGGAGGCACTCGCCGCCGAGCGTTTCATGGTCGAGTCCGATGCGATCCCGCAGCATCGCCGCGATCGATGCCTCGGGAGGATCCGAAGGGTGGCTCATGAAGTACCCTCCGGCTCGATCGGAGCAAGGACGTCGCGACCATCGGCCCCCAGAAGGCGCGTCGGATCGACCAGGCGAAACATGCCGTGTTCGTCCAGCAGCACGGGCCCGGTTGCGGAAAGCCCGGAGCAATCGCTCGCCGGCCGATCGGGGATCTGGCCGTCGATCACGGCCGTGGTGACCCTTTCGGCCAAGAGTCCGAACCGTTGATGGTGATCCTCCGCACCGGCTCGCGCGATGATGATACGGCTGTTCCATCGGCGCGGGCAGGGTTCGCCGGTCGTCAACAGGGACAAGTCGACAAGCGGAGTGGCACGTCCGCGATAGGCGAACATATCGCCCGACCGTTCGGACGCCTCGACCACCCGCTGGGATCTCACGTGGGAGACGACCTCGACGACGTGGGAGGTATCGATCGCGTACCGGTGTCCGCCTGCTTCACACATAAGCACTAGCATCGGCGCACCTCAATCGTCCACCGTGAATTGACCGACTTCGTCCTGCAGTTCGGTGGCCGAGCGGCGCAGGTGATCGGCGGCCATGTTGAAGTCCTTGGCCGTACCGCTTACTTGATGCACGCCACTGACGAGTTGTGCCATGGCCTCGTCGATCTGCCGGGCACCCTGCGACTGCTGACGCATGCCGCTACTGACGGCGTGAAACTGTTCGCCCAGGCCTTGCACCTGGCCGATGACGTCGCCAATCTGACCGCTGACTTCGGCCACCTGGGCGATACACGTTCTGACTTGCTCGCTGAACTTGTCCATTTCCATCACACCGGCCGAAACGGCGTCTTGCATCTGCCGAACCATCTGTTCGATGTCCAGGGTTGCCACGGCCGTCTGGTCGGCCAGTCGGCGAATTTCCCGGGCGACGACGAGGAATCCGCGGCCCGCCTCTCCCGCCTTTTCCGCCTCGATGGCCGCGTTGATCGACAAGAGGTTGGTCTGGTCGGCAACCTTGGTGATCGTTTCCACCACGGTATTGATGGAGCCTGCCTTCTCGCGAATCATCCCCAACTTCGACGAGATCGAGCCCGTGGCCTCCGACAATTGCTCCATCGTCTCCTCCATGCTCACCAAACCGGTACGTCCGGAATCGGCCGAGGCCGACGTTTGGTCGGCGAGCCCGTGTACGTCTTCGACGGTGGTCAGAAGTTCCTGGCCGGTGGCGGAGATCTGCTTCACCGAAGCGGCAAGAATATTCACCGTCGGGGGGGCTCGCAATGGAATGCAACATGAACGCAAGTACAGTGTCTTGCGGCGCGATGACACGGCACAAGACCGATGGTGCTGGAGACCACATTTTGAACATTCGCGGCCGGATCCTTCGGGTAACGGCACCGGTTCAAGATCCCGCCGGCAAAGTTCGTCGCACGGGAGTGGTTCCAAAAGCCGCCCCATCGTGGCGGCTTGCCGCCAACAGAACCTTCCGGACACGGGCGGTGAACGATTGACACGGCCGGCATGCGTGGCTTACGCTATCTGCGTGGCAATCATGCCGTTTCGCGTGAAGCGTTGCCCGCGTGACATGGGGTGCGGAGCCCACGCCAAAGATCCACCGAGAGTCGCTGAGCCGATACTATCCAATGCAATCGATTGGGAGGAAATGGAATCGTGAGTAAACG
>JABMRP010001229.1 GCA_013202535.1 Planctomycetota bacterium | reverse complement strand
GGGTAAAGCGTGGCCGACCCGCCCGATCGCACGGGGTCCATCAAACGCAACTCGCCCAGCAGGACCGTGCGGCGGACCAGCGCCTCTTCGGTCAACGGTTTCGATGCCACGGTGAGACCACCGCGATGCCGTTTTTCGGTGCCCTTCATCGTGTCGCTCCCGTGGCTCGACAAAAGTGTCGCAAACTCGCCAGCACCCCCCCCACGGCCACCCAGTTACTCGCCATTATACTCAGTCGAGGGTGGTAACCCAAACAAAAGCCTGTAACTCTATATTCCACCGCTGCTTATCGCACTGGACACGCCCCCGCCAACGAAAACGCCTTCGCGCGGATGCCGTGGGCGGCCTGCCCGCCTTGCCTTTGGGGGGGGATCGGCAAAGACGGGCAAGCCCATACCTCACAGCCGCGGACTTCCGCTGCTGGAGCGTCGCCGCGGTTGGGCATTCTCGGGAACCGGTTGCACGGGGGCCTGTGACGCTATGGGATTGGACGCATTGAGGGTACCAAATGATTGTAACGGGAATGTAACAATCGGGCCGAATCGGGAGAATCGTCACGTTCGGCGCAACTGTGCGGTCGCATGAATACCCCCCGAACGAGTCGGTTCTGCAGTCTAAGCTATATTCCCAAAGGGACCCACCGGACAGACAAACGACCGCTAACAGAGGATTCGATCGATGGACGAAACATTGGTGCAACTCAACGACGTTTTTCAGGAAGTTTTCGACGACGACGAACTGCTGACAACCCGGGCGACGACGGCCGCCGACGTCGAAGACTGGGATTCGCTCATGCACGTCACGCTGATCGTCAACGTGGAAAAAGAGTTCGGAGTCCGCTTCCTCAGTTCCGAAGTGGCCGGGCTGAAGAGCGTCGGCGAGTTGGTCGATCTGATCGACTCGAAAGTCGCCTCATGAAAGACGATCTCCTGACCATGCTCTGGGAAATCATCCGGCGGCGCCATCCGCGATCGGTGCGGGGTGTCGAGGAAGCGCGAGCGGTCTGTCCCGAGCGATTCGACCGCGTCGCCGGCCGGATGCTCGGTTGGCTGGTCGGCACCGGCGGTGACGTCGAGAAAGCCGTCGACGCATTTGCCACGTACTCGACCGAAGTGAACCTGGCCCAGGCCCGATACGAAGCCGACGGCCAGTATCAACATCGCTCGTTCGACGAAGTCTATGCCGATCACTACAGCCGTCGCGATCGCATGGACGACTACCTCTGGGCCGTGTTCCTCAGCAACATCCTCTGGGCGCACCACACGGAGATCAGCCTCTTCTTCCGCGATCGCTTCCTGGAAAAAAGGTGTCAGGAACCGTTTTCCACCGAAGCGGCCGAACTCGTCGAAATCGCCCCGGGTCACGGCGGATGGGGAACTTGGGCGCTGGACGTGCTACCCCATGCCACCCTTCGCGGGTTCGACATCAGCCCCTCGTCGATCGACATTGCGCGCAGCCTTTCCGCCGCGGCCGGTCACGCCGATCGGACTTCTTACATCGAGCAAGACGCGCTGGATTTGGACCAGATGCCGGGTGAGTCGGCCGACGCGCTGATCTGTTGTTTCCTGGCCGAACACCTGGAGAAACCGGGCCGCCTGTTCGCCGTGATCGAACATCTGCTTCGCCCCGGTGCCCCGGCGTTTGTGACCGCCGCTCTGACGGCCGCCCAGGTGGATCACATCTACGAGTTTCGTCGCGAGTCGGAATTGGTTCAGTTGTGCGAGGATCACGGCATGAGGGTATTGGAGACCCTGTGCGCCGCGCCTCGTCGCACGTTGCCCAAGGCCCGATTCCTCCCCCGATCGATGGCCCTGATCGTTCAGAAACGCCACAACGACCTATCTTGAGAACTCCGCGATGAGCAGTGCAATGGCTCTGGAATCACCGTCGCTTTTTCGCCGCGTGAAACAACTCCGCAAGGAGTCGCGGTCGGACGAGGCGCTGGCCCTGCTCCGCGATGCGTTGCGTCGCGAGCAACTCGAAGCCGAGGAAGTGGAAAAGGCCGGCCGGCTGATCCAGAAGGAGTTGGCCGGCTTCGAACCCACTCAGATCGACGCCCATGTTCTGTTGTTGGGACAATGCACCACGCCATGGCTGGCCAATTCGCTTGCCGCGGTTGCCTGGGGGCAAGGCGAGGCGCTGCCGGTTGCCGACGGGGAATACGACAACGTGATGCAGGAGTTGATGGCCGCGGCCCAGACGTCGGCAAAGCCCGACGTGGTCGTCCTCATGCCGTGGAACCAGCGGCTGCTCTTCGGCGGAGGCGACCGTTCGGCGCAAGACCGCATCGACGACGAACTGGCCTTCTGGCATCAGGCCTGGAGCGTGGCCGTCGACCGGCTCGGCGCGCGGGTCTTGCAGGTTGGCTACGACTGGGTCACGCCCGGCGCCATGGGACATCACCTGGGCGGTGCCGCGGACGGTACGGTCGACTTGATTCGCCGGACCAACGCCGCGTTGCGAGCCGAGTTGCCGCAAGGCGCTTTCTTCGTCGATCTCGAACAAGCCTCCGGAACGATCGGTCGGCAAGCGTTTTACGACCCGAGACGCCACTATTGGACCAAACAACCGCTAAGCGAATCGGGCGCGCGGTGTCTTGCCGAGCATCTCTGGGCCGGCATCCGGGCCACATTGACCGGCCCGAAGAAGGTGCTCGCTCTGGATCTCGACAACACGCTCTGGGGCGGGGTCGTCGGCGAGACGGGGCCACTGGGGATCGCGTTGGGAGAAAGCCCCGAGGGCGAAGCATTTCGCGATTTTCAGCGACACGTGAAGGAACTCTCCGCCCGCGGCGTTCTGCTGACCGTTTGCTCGAAGAACAATCCGCAAGACGCCCGCGAGCCGTTTACGGAAAACGCCGCCATGATCCTCTCGCTGGAGGAGATCGCCGATTTTCAGGCCAGTTGGGACCCCAAGGCGATGGCGCTGGAGCGGACGGCCGAGGCGTTGAACCTGGGGCTGGATAGCCTCGTCTTCTTCGACGACAACCCGGCCGAACGCGAGCAGGTACGTCAGGCGCTGCCCGAGGTGACCGTGGTCGAAGTGCCCGAGGATCCGGCCGAGTACATCCGCGCCTTGCAGGCCGGGTTGTGGTTCGAAAGCGTCGCCGTGACGGGTGCCGATCGGCAACGCTCCGAGCAATATCAACAGCAGGGGCAACGCAAGCGGTTAAAGGAATCGGCCGGTTCGATCGAAGATTATCTGCAATCGCTGGCGATGCGAGCCGACGTGCGCCCGATCGACCAAAGCGACATGCAACGCGTCGTACAACTGATCGGCAAAACCAACCAGTTCAACCTGACCACCCGGCGCCATGGAACGGGCGACGTACGGCAAATGCTGGCCCAGCCGGGAGCCATTGGTCTGTCGCTGCGCGTGGCCGATCGGTTCGGCGATTATGGGCTGGTGGCCGTGGTGCTGGGCGCGCCGGACGAGAATGCGCCGGCTAAGACGCTACGCATCGACACGCTGCTGATGAGCTGCCGGGTGATCGGACGAACGGTCGAGGAGTTCTTCTTCAACGCTCTGCTGCATCGCGCCCGGGAAGCGGGTTACCAGTGCCTGCTGGGAGAATTCCTGCCGACCCGGAAGAACGGGCTGGTCGCCGATCTGTACGAG
>JABMRP010001228.1 GCA_013202535.1 Planctomycetota bacterium | reverse complement strand
TTCTGTGCTTATAGCCTGCTCGAATCGCCGATGACAAGCTGCGGTTGCTTCGAGTGCATTATCGCCATTTTGCCCTTGGCCAACGGCGTGATGGTCGTCAACCGCGAGTTCCTCGGCACCACGCCCTCGGGCATGAGCTTCGGCGAACTGGCGTCGGTTGCCGGTGGCGGCGCGCAGACGCCCGGCTTTCTCGGTGTCGGCCGGCTCTATCTTTCCAGCCCCAAGTTCCTCTCCGCCGACGGCGGCATCAAACGTCTGGTGTGGATGCCCAAGATTCTCAAGGACGGGATCAAGGAACGGTTCGAGAAAGAAGCGGCAAGAATCGGCGAACCCGACCTCTGGGACAAGATCGCCACCGAAGAAGACGCCGTCGACGAAGAAGCAATCGCCGAGTACATGGCCAAGGTCAACCATCCGGCCGTTTCGCTCGATCCGCTCATGTAAACCGGCCGCCGATGTAGACGGGCCGCCGATGTAGACGGGCCCCTGATGTAAACCGGCCCCTGATGTAAGATTGGCCCCTGATGCAGCGGGCCCCTCCTACCCACGGGGCGCGAGATAAACCGCGACAAATCGACTTGACCATTCGAGAGGAGAACCGATGGCGCTTACAGGCCTTGAGATCTACAAGCAGTTGCCCAAGACGAACTGCAAGGATTGTGGCTTTCCCACTTGCCTGGCCTTCGCCATGAAGATGGCCGCCGGGCAGACCTCCCTGGACAAATGTCCGCATGTCTCCGACGAAGCCAAGGCGAATCTCGATTCGGCCTCTCGCCCGCCGATCCAACTGGTCACCATCGGCACCGGCGACAACGAGGTGAAGGTCGGAAACGAAACGCAGCTTTTCCGCCACGAGGAGAAGTTCTACCGGCCCGCCGCGGTGGCCGTGCGAATTTCCGACTCGCTGGACGACGAGGCACTGGCCGGGCGTGCCGAAGCGATCGGCAAGCTGATCTTCGAGCGGGTCGGCACCCAGATCCGCGTAAATCTGGTCGCCGTGTGCAACGAGTCGGGCGACGCGGCCCAGTTCGAAAAGGCGGCCAAGCTGGCCGCGGAGAAATCCGGTTTGGCTTGCGTGCTGATCAGCGCCTCGGCCGACAACCTGGGCAAAGCGGCCGCCGCACTTTCCGGCCAGCGGCCCTTGCTCTACATCTCCGATCCGGCCCAAGCGGAAGCCGCCGCCGCCGTGGCCAAGGACAACGGCTGCCCGCTGGCCGTCAAGGCCGACGGGGTCGAGGCGCTGGCCGAACTGACGGCGAAGATCGTCGCCGCGGGCGTGGAAGAAATCGTCCTGGACGCAGGCACCCGCGGGTTGAAGGCGACCCTCGAATCGCTGACCACGATCCGCCGCGCGGCGCTGAAGGGACACCGTCCGCTGGGATACCCGACGATTGCCTTCACGGCGTCCGACGACCCGACCTCGCAGGCGGTCGAAGCGAGTTCCTACGTTGCCAAGTACGCCGGCGTCTTGGTGACCGACGCGGCCGAGCCCTGGCAGATTCTTCCCGTGCTGACCACGCGGCAGGACATTTACATCGATCCGCAGAAGCCGGTGGCCGTCGAGCCGAAGCTTTACGCGGTGGGCGAAGTGGGAGCCGAGTCACCCCTGTTGGTGACGACCAATTTCTCGCTCAGCTACTACTCGGTCGAGGGCGAAGTCGAGGCGAGCCGCGTGCCGGCATACATTCTCTCGGTCGATACCGAGGGCACTTCGGTGCTGACGGCTTGGGCCTCCGACAAGTTCAATTCCGAGACAATCAGCCAGGCGATGAAGACGGCCGGCGTCGAGGATAAGTTGTCGCACCGCAAGGTGGTCATTCCCGGCTTCGTGGCGGTCCTCTCGGCGGGCGTCGAGGACGAATCGGGCTGGAGCGTCCAGATCGGTCCCAAGGAAGCCTCCGGTCTGCCCAGCTACCTGAAGAATCAATGGCAAGCATGACCGACTTCCGTATCCAATTCCTTCCCGATCAAGTCGAAGTGACCGTTCCGCCGGGCAAGACCCTGCTGGAGGCCGCCCGGGATGCAAACGTCTACGTCGGCGCGATCTGCGGCGGCGAGGGCGTCTGCGGGAAGTGTCGGGTGATCGTACGCGAGGGGGAGGTCGAGGGCCAGTCGACCGAGTTTCTCACCCGCGACGAAGTCCGCCGTGGATACGTCTTGGCCTGTCAGGTGATCCCCCAGAGCGATCTCGTGGTGGAGGTCCCGCCCGAGTCGCAGTTGATGGGCTACGCAGGGCTCGATCGGGACAGCGAACGGTTCCGCGACTTCGTCCACCGCGAAGGTGAGCGGCGTCCGGTGGAGTTGGCCCCGTTGATCGAGAAATTTTTCCTCGAACTGCCCGAGCCCACGCTCGACGACCCCACCGCCGACCAGCAGCGGCTCTTGGAAGCGGTGGCGAGGCGGCGCCCCGGGCCCTTGCAGATGGGCTTGAAAATCACCCGGGAGTTGCCGCAAGTGCTCCGCCGGTGCGAAGCCCGAAAGGCAAGCCGGAATTGGCAATGGGACGGTCGGGCGACGGCCACCGTGGCCCTGAGACGAGACGTCAACGAGGTGATCTGCGTCGAGCGGGGCGATACGTCGAGCCGGGCCTTCGCCTTGGCGCTCGACGTGGGCACCACCACCGTCGTCGGCCATCTGGTCGACCTCACCTCCGGCGCCACCGTGGAAGCGGCGGCGAAGTACAACTCGCAGATCAAATTCGGCGCCGATGTGATCAACCGCATCAACCATGCCCGGCAACCCGGTGGTGCCGACCAACTGCATCAGGCGGTCGTCGACGACACCGAAACGCTCATCGACGATTTGGTCCAGCGTGCGGAGGTCGCCCGGGGCGATATCCAGTGTGTCGTGGCGGCGGGCAACACGACCATGATGCACTTCCTGCTGAACCTCGAAGCCGATCTGATTCGCCTGTCGCCTTTTGTGCCCACCGCCACGAGCCCTCCGCCGATCCGCGCGGCCGAAGTCGGCCTGCGAATCCACCCTCGCGGTATCCTCTACACGCTGCCCATGGTGGGGAGTTTCGTGGGGGGGGATATTACCGCCGGAATTCTCGTCTCCGGGATGCACGAGTCGGAAGACATCTCGCTCCTGCTGGACATCGGCACCAACGGCGAAGTCGTGCTGGGAAACCGCGATTTCCTCGTCACCTGCTCGGCCTCCGCCGGGCCCGCCTTCGAAGGCGGATCGGTCAGTTGCGGCATGAGGGCGACCCGGGGGGCCATCGATTCGGTAGGTATCTCGACGGAGGACCTTGCCGTCACGGTAACCACGATCGACGATGCTCCGCCGGTGGGCATCTGCGGAACCGGATTGATCGATCTGCTGTCGGAAATGCTCACCGCCGGCATTGTCGATCGCAACGGGCGCTTCCAGCTCGACGTGGCACCCGACCGCTTCCAAACCGGCGGGGAGGACGGACGGCCGGTTTTTGTCGTGGTTCGGGCGGAAGATTCCGGTGGCGATCGCGACATAACGATCAGCGAACCCGACGTGGAAAACTTGATTCGCACCAAGGCTTCCATCTATGCGGCGGCCGATTCGCTGGTCGAGTCGGTTGGCCTGTCGTTTGCCGACATTCAGAAAGTCAACATTGCCGGGGCGTTCGGCAATCGCCTGGATATTGCCCACTGCATCACCATCGGCCTGCTGCCCGAGTTGCCGCCGGAGCGCATCCGCTTCATCGGCAATAGCTGCGTGGCCGGGGCCAAGGCGGTGATGCTCAGCCACCAGACATTCGAGGAAGTGCATCGGATTCGCGACCAGATTAGCTACCAGGAACTGATGGTCGACCCGGGTTACATGGACAAATTTACGTCCGCCTGTTTTTTGCCGCATACGGATCTGTCGCGATTTCCGACGGCGACGGGGATGTAGGGACTAGCGATTAGCGATTAGCGATTAGAGA
>JABMRP010001227.1 GCA_013202535.1 Planctomycetota bacterium | reverse complement strand
CCGCCGAACCGGCGCCCGATGCTCCCCCAGTCGCCCCAGCCCCTCCGGAGACGCCGAGCCCGGCGCCCACGCCCGACCCGGACGAGCCACCGGATCCCGTCCAGCGCCCCGTTCCCGCGGAACCACCGGATCCCGTCCAGCGGCCCGTTCCCGTGGAACCACCGGCCCCTGTTCCACAGCCGGGCCCTGTCGAGCAACCGTCGCGGCCGGCGGGCGATCCGCGAAAACGGGCCGCGCTGAAGCGGGCGCTGGCCGACGCGCGGCAGACGATGAAGGATCGTGACCTCATCGCCGCGAAAACCTTTCTTGATCGAGCGGCCGCTATCGCGCAATCGCCCGAGGACGAGGCGGAGCTGGCCCAAGTCGAAACGTACCATGCCAATCTGACCGAGTTCTGGCGGATGATTCACAAAGCAATGGGTAGCTTCAACGGCGGCGAGGTGATAACCCTCCGGGGCCGGCCAATCGCCATCGTCGAGTCGGCGCCGGGGAAACTCATCTTCCGCGACCGCGGCCAGAACTACACCTATCAGCCCCACCGACTCACCGGTGACTGGATCGAATTGCTCGTCAACCGGTCCTTTGCCAAAGACCCGACGTCCATGGTCCTCTACGGCACGTTTCTGGCGCTGGATGGCGACGGCGACCCGCAACGGGCAGGCCAACTCTGGCGTCAGGCCGGTCGCGAAGGGGCCGAAATTGGCGTGCTCATAGGCCAGCCGGAGGAGGGCCCCGGCGCGGCCCCTTCCCACTCCGCGCCGCCTGCCGATGCCGCGGAGTTGAAACGTGCGGAGCAGATTCTCCGGCAGAGCCATTCGACGGCCTTTGACCAGGCCACTTCCGTCGCCGGAAAGGTCCGTCTGGCCGACAAGATGCTCGCCGTGGCCGCCGAGTCGGCCACCGATCCGAATCAGCGCTTCGTGGCGCTGACGACCGCCCGCGATACGGCGATCTCCGCCGGCGAACCGGAATTGGTGTTTCTCGCGATCGAACGGCTCGACGCGTCGTATTCGATCGACGCCCAGGCAATGCGTCTGACGGCGCTGGAAGCGATGGGCCGCAACGTGCATGGGACGCGAACGTCGAATGAGTTGGCCGAGCGGAGCCTGGCGATGGCTTCCCAATTGGTCGAGGCGAAGCAACTCGATCGGGCTGCACGACTAGCGCTAACGGCCCTGGCCGCCGCACGCAAGTCGGGAAACCTCCTCCTCATGCGCAAAGCAACCTTGGCCGTCGACGAAATCAAGTCCGCCCGAGAGAAGCGATGAGTTCGACGTAACGCTCCATGCGATGGGCCTCGCGGTATCGTTGGGCCAGCGAGCCGAGCACGGCGGCGATGCGATCGAGTCTTCCCCGGGCCATGGCCATCCGGTGGACGATGTGTGCCGTGGCTCGGCCGGCCAGAAAACCGCTCCATCGGGGCCGGCCGTCGTGTAACCGCCCTTGGGCGTCGAAGTACTTCAACTGGCCCACGTGCCGATAGGCGAACTGCCGGAAGGGGAAACTCGTGGCCACGTCGTTTTGGTTGACGAAGCGACAGGTTCGCAAGCCGAAGTCGGCGTCGAAGGCACGGGCGAAGGCCTTGTCGCCCACGGCCGGCGAGCCGAATGTGCAGAGCCCGGCGACCGGCCGCCCAACGACCCGAAGCCGCGCGACGGCCAGCGTGGCCAGAGCGGCTCCCAGACTGTGGCCGGTAAACCAGAGCGGTCGCCCGTGATCCCCTGCGGCGTCGATCGCGGCCAGCAGTTCGTCCCAGACCCCGTCCAAGGATTGCGCGAATCCCGAGTGGACCATGCCGGCCGGTCCGGCTTGCAGCGAGACGTTGAAATCGGTCAGCCAATCACCGATCCGGCTGAACTTCATGCCCCGAAAAGAAACCAGCGTCCAATCGCCCCCGGAGCCGACGAACCCCCGGGCCGAGTCCTTGCCGAAGAAGGCCAGCGGGCCGTGTCCCCACTCGATAGCCATACGACGCGCTTCGTCGCGATCCCGATAAGCCGCCAGCGCAGCCCGGCCGAGCACCAGCGCATTGGCCTGTCGATAGCCGACGGCTTGGGCATCGAATGGTAGCGACACAGCGGCGGCATCTCCTTCTCGGTTTGCTTCTCTACCGGCCGGCAAGATGCTCGACTCGGGCGATTCCGGCGGCGCCGATGAACCCGGCGTCTTCACCCAGGGTGGCGAAATCCAGCACGATGCGCTCGGCCAGCAGGGCAAACGCGCGGCGATCGATTTCCTCCTTGATCCGTTCCAGGAAGCGGCGACCCAGGGCCGAGTCGCGGCCGCCGAACGTCATCGCCCCGGCCAGCAGGACTCCGTTGGGATCGATCGTGTGCAGCAGCGATACGATTCCGACGCCCAAGTACCGGGCCGTATCCATGACGATTTCCAGCGAGAGTTCGTCGCCCGATTCGGCCTGCTCGGCCACGAGCTTCGGCGTCAATTTGGCGCCGTTGGTCAGATGGGCGGAAAGGGAGCTTTCGCGGCCGGATTCCAACGCTTCGTGGGTGCGTTTGGCCACGGCCGTGGCACTGGCGTAGGCCTCGAGGTGGCCCGGCTGACCGCAGCCACACACCCGGGCGTTTTCCGAGCAGTCGATAATGGTATGGCCACACTCGGCCCCGTGGCTGTTTTCGCCGTCGATCGACAGATCGCCGATGATAATGCCGCAGCCGATGCCGGTGCCCAAGGTGAGCAGCACCATGCTGTGGAGTTCTCGCCCCGCGCCGACCCAGTACTCGCCGTACGCCGCCGCCCCCGCGTCGTTGGCAAATGCCACGGGCAGCCCACAATGATGACTCACACGATCGCGAATGGGAAAATGGTCCCAGCCCTTGAGATTCACGGGGCGGATCAACATCCCGGCCGGAATGTCCATGGTGCCGGGGGAGCCGAGCCCCACCCTGGCGACATCGGCCGGTTCGAGCCCAGCCTGGGCAATGGCGTCCTTGACGGCCTGACCCATCCGCCGCGACGCATCTTCAGGGCCGTTAACAGCTTGCGTCTTGACCGACAGCCACGACATGGGCCGACCCTGATCGTCGACGACGCCGACTTTGATATTGGTACCCCCCAGGTCGATCCCCACGAAATAGGGGGCCTGTGAGTCTTCCCGTGCGACGAACGTACGCGTTTTTTCCATGGAAACCCTCGCAATACCGGCCACTGCACATCCCGAATCTCCCAGTATAAGCCATCGCCAAGCGGTGAGCAAAGGGCGGGGCGATACGGCCCGGGGTGATTCGACAAGGGGGGCGGTTTGGGTTAGGCTATCGGAAGCGAGCCCCGCACTGCCGTGGGGTGCCAGCCGCTTTCTCTTTCAGGGGACAGAGCCATGTTGCGAGAAGAGGCAACTCGCGAGAAATGGGCAGTGGCGGCGGGGATTGTCCTGGCGGTCTTCTGCGCCATGTTCGCTGGAGACCACGGCCGTATTGCCCGGGCCGACGAACCGCCGGCGATGTTTCCTGACCCGTTCGATCCGAAGAACTGGCCCAAGGATCCGCCGGGCCCGACCAGGCAAGTCAAGATGCCGTGGCAAGTCTGGGGACAGTTCGACGGCCGGGAAGTTCGCGGTTCGGGCGTCGCGGTCGCCACCATTCCCGCGGCCGAAGGTGAGACCGTCGCGCCGCCCGAAGAAGGCTCGCCCGGTGAGTACACCAGCACGCCGCAGCCAGTGAAACTCCGCTCGGGCCGCCAGGCGATCGAGAAGGCGCTTCGACAACCGATCTCGCTCGAATTTGAAGACGTCTCCTTGGACGAATTCGCGCGTTTCCTGCAGAAACTCACGGGCGTGCCCATCGTTCTCGACCGACGGGCACTCAAAGAAGTTCGCGGTATCGATCCCGACCAGACGGTGACGACCCTTCGCGTCACCGACATCTCGCT
>JABMRP010001226.1 GCA_013202535.1 Planctomycetota bacterium | reverse complement strand
GGCAAAGCGTGAGTAGTGGTTCATCGGGTTCGCTTCCTCGGCGGATCACATGATCGACAACCTCGAAGATCAACTCACGCCGGCGAAGATGATGCAATCGATCGAGGATCGGCTTCGATCCTACAAGACCGACATGCTCGACATGTGGCGGCCCGTGGCGGCGACTTGGGGCCAGGACAAAGACGACGTCGGCCGCCGATTGACGATCACTCGCCGAATCTTCGGCTTGGCGGTCGAGGTGTTCGAGAGGGCCAAACAACAGGGCAAGGTCCGATTCCTCGGCACCTCCGAACACGAGCCGAAGGTTTTTCACCAAGTGCTGGAGGAGTACCCTCAATTCCAAGTCATCATCTTCCCCTGCTTCTTCCTGACCAAGGAATCGGGCGGCGGGACCCTGCTGAAACTGGCCAAGGAAAAAGACGTCGGGATGATCGGCATGAAACCTTTTGGCGCGGGGATGGCGTTCGGCCTGAGGCCCCGGCAGCAAGGCCAAGGCAAGCCCGTAACCGACCGAAGGGCTCACGCGCTCCTCAAGCAGATGCTCCGCGAGGAACGGATTTCAGCGATCATTCCCGGCGTGAGGATTCCCGAGCATCTCGATGAGAACGTCAAAGCGTCCCACGAGCGAGACCTGCCCAAGAGCGCCGAAGAAGATCAGGCGGTCAGGGAATGCACGGAGAGCTTCTACGCCCACCTCACGCCGCAGTATCAATGGCTCCGAAAGTGGGAATTCGCATGAAACGCGTCTTGCTTGTCGCCGCCGTCGTCTTGGCCAGTTGTCCGGCACTGGCCGAGTACAACGTCTACTGGGGAGACGTGCACGGTCACACCGCCATCTCCGACGGCAAGGGTAGTCTTGACGACTACTTCACCCATGCCAGGGACGTGTCCGGGCTTGATTTCGTGATCGTCACGGATCATGACTTTGGAAATGCCGCACCGTGGCGGATGCCGAAGGAGGCGTGGAGCCTGACGCAGGAGAAAGCGGACCAGTACACAGTCGACGGCAAGTTCGTGGCCGTTGCCGGCTACGAGTGGACGTCGCAGCCGAAATACTGGACCGAGGTGGGCAAGGACACTCCTTCCGAGCGCCTCTTCCCGGGGCCGCCGAAGTTCTACAACCACAAGAACGTCTATGTACCCACCAGGGTTGATTACCTTTTCAGCGCCAAGGAGCCGGTCTGCATGAGTCCGGACCTGCTTGCCGAGGCGGTGCGGAAGGCGGGTGGGCTGATCCATAACAATCATCCCTCGGCCGGCCCGGACGGGCGGGATCAGTGGGATTATGCGCCTGCTTCGAGCTCGGTGATCGTGAACACCGAGATGTACCCCGACACGCTATTCTACCAAGGGAAGACGTATCAGGTGGATATGGAGAAGACGGTGCGCAGTTTCCTGGATCGCGGCGGCAGGACCGGTTTCGTGGGAGGAACCGACACGCACGAAGGAAAGCCGGCCGCACGCACCGCGGTCCTGGCCGGGCAATTAACACGCGAAGCCGTCTTCGAGGCACTGCGTCACCGCCGCAACTATGCGATATCCAATGCTCGCATCGTGCTGAGCGTCAAGCTGAACGACCATTACATGGGCGAGGAGATTGAGATCGAGGGCAAACCTCACCTGGCGGTCGAGGTTCAGGGGACGGACCTGATTCGCGAAGTCGCCATCGTGCGCGACGGTTCGATCCTCCATTCCGTCGACCCAGGCAGCCAGGTGGCGAAGCTTCAATACGTGGACGAAGGTTTTCGAGGTGAAAGCTACTACTACGTCCGCGTTACTCAGGTAGATACCGATCAGCACGGCAATCCCTCCCGTGCTTGGTCGAGCCCGATCTGGGGCAAGGCGAAACGGTTCCGCGAAGTCGCCGGCGGCGCGGCGGAAGGAGTCCTGTTTCCCCTTCTTCATCGTCCGCCGAGACCGTCGCCGCCTTCTCCCTCTTCCCCGGCGTCACCGGCCCCGTCGAGTGGGACCCCTCAGGCAGCACCACCCGACCCGTTTCTCTCGGCACGATCCGCGACGGTCACGTGATACCGTTCGCCGTGAACCAGTCCCCGTAGCACCCCCCGACTGATTCGTATGAATAGATGACACTTGGCCGACTATTTGAGCAAACGCCAGATCGTTACCCGCGGAACCAGCCTTTGCGGCGGAACCAAAACAGCAGGCCTATGACGACCGATGCCATCAGACCAAGTGCAACAGGGTAGCCGAACCGCCAGTGCAGTTCGGGCATGTGATCGAAGTTCATGCCGTATAACCCGGCGATGAAGCTGAGTGGAATGAAGATCGTCGCGATGGTTGTCAGCGTCTTCGTCACGTCATTCGTTCG
>JABMRP010001225.1 GCA_013202535.1 Planctomycetota bacterium | reverse complement strand
GTCAGATGGCGCTTGGCTTCTTCGCTGCCGGTGGGGAAAGTCTTGGCGACTTCCACGCCGATCATTCCGATGGTCAGATCCGCCTGGATCAGCAGCGCCCGCATCTTGTCTCGCCGCTCGATCAGCTCGGTCTCTTCCGGTGCAATTACTTGGGGCATTGTCGAAAGAATCCAGCGGATCAACTTCCCGGAGTGTATCAGGTTCTTCCTCGCTTCGGCCAGCAGTTCTCGCGCTTCCTCGGCCAGGCGTTGCTTCTGGTCCGGTTCCACGCCCACTTCCGCGGCACGTGCCATGCGGCTTTGTGCGCGGCCGATCAACACGGGCGCGTAAGCAGTGTTGGCCCGAATAACCAACTCGGCGGCTTCCCGGCTCAAACGCTTCTTCTCGGCGGGGGCCACGCCGGGCTCCTCGGATTGCGTCTTGCGCATCCGCGCGCGTTCGGCCAGGGCGTTGGCGAGGTAGCTCTTGGCCAACGCAACTCGGGAGTCATCCGAGTGTTCCCCGATAAACTGCAGGAGATGCTCCTCGGCGCGCACAAACACCTCTTCCCGGCGCGACGGGTCGGAGAGGCTCATCGCCTGGTCGTGGAGCTTCTTGCCCGCCTCGAAATCGGCCATGGCCGCCAGCGAACTGGTGATTGCAAAGCAGACGACCACCAACCGCAGAAATCGGCTCGCGTATTTCATTTGATTATTCCAGCGTTGGCCGCACGATCTCGCCCCGTGCTTGCGCCTCGGTGTTTTCGTACGCACCGAAGAAATCGGAATTGCAATCCAGCCAGAGCGTAATCCGCCGCAGGTCGTCCGCGGGCAGCTTTACGTCGTAATGATCCTTCTCCAGCAGGGCGAACAATTTCGACGCCCGGGCGCCGAATTGGCCGGGGATGGTCGACGGCGGGGTCCACCGGTCGTAGCCGCCGCCGGGCGAGCCGTAGAAGAACGCGAACGCCGAGAGATTCTTGTACGACGTGGTCCAGTGGCCCGCATCGGGCTCGCCGGCGTCCAGGGCCATCGCCTTGGGCTCTTTGGCGTGACATGCCACGCAGTGACGATCGAGCACCGGCTGGACCAGACGGGCGAAACCGAACGGATTGGAGCCCGTCACCTCGGGCCGAATCGTCGACGCCTCGCGGCGAAACGCCAGCGGCGGTTCGTTCGGCGAGACCGGCGCCCGGTGACGCGGTTCGTGACAGCCCTGGCAAGTGAGCGTTTGGCCTGGGTGAACGTACGTGGCGGAGCGCATCGACTGCACGGCAAGCCCCCGCCGGTCGATCGCCTGAAAGTAGACCGGTTTTGCCACGGGCAGATCGAAATGCGCGCTGCCGTCCGATTCGACCGGCACCGTGCCGAGCACCATCCGGGCGCCCTTCTCCAGGCCGTATCCGATCCGCGGTTGGTGGTGATGCCACGTGGTCTTGGGCAGTAGTTGAATGATCCGAAGCGCCACGATCTCCGTTCCCTCGGGCCAAGGCCGGCTGCTTCGGTAGACGTTGACCACGCGCACCGGGGCCGTCTTGGGCAACTCCGCCGGCGGCGTGACCGGACCGCCGGGAATACCGGTCAGCGTCTGGTGCGGGACAACCGGCGGACAAGGACGCGGCGACAGCGGGATCGGACTCAGACACGAAATTTCCGCATCGCGGTACAACAGTTCCCGATTCCCGAACGAGTCGATTAGATAGATGCCGAAACGGTTGTTGGTGCCGCGGCCGGCGTTGCCGTCGGCGTCGTACACGCACAGATAGAAGTCTTCATCCAGCGGCCAGGCCGTGGCATAGACTTGCCGTCCGCCCCCTTCGGCCTCGGGAAATGGAATCTCCGACGTAAGCCGCTTGACCGGGGCCATCGCGTTATCATCCGCGACCGCCGGATCGATCACGATCAGCGAGCCGTACGCCTGGCCGTGGTGCGCCGCGGTCGTGGAGACGTAGCGCCGCGAGTCGGGGATCGCCCGAACGTCCATCTCCATTAGCGGCAGGCAACCCTGTTGGAGGTTGAAGTTGCCGTGAATGGAGCGCGCATCGCGGCCGTCCGGCGTAGTGATCCAAGGGTGATGGGCCTGATGGAAGCCGCGATCGACGTAGTCCCACCGCGTGTAGACGATCATCCCGTTGCGGTCGACGCTGGGGTGCCATTCGTTGGTTTCGTGCGGGCTGAGCACGGTGATATCGCTGCCGTCGGCGTTCATCGAGTGCAGCGTATAGCTGGGCACGGGCCGCGCGTGACACCGGCCGTAGCCACCCCGCCGCTCGGAGATGAAGACGATCCGCCCGTTGGGCAACCAGCAAGGGTCGAAGTCGCTGACCGGGCCGTCGGTCAATTGCGTCAATGCCGATCCGTCGGCGCGCACTTTGAAAACATGCCACGTGTTGTCTTCGCTCCAGGTGTACGTGTGGCGCGGCTCTTTGGTCGTGTCGGTGTAGGCGAAGAGGATCTGGCGGCCGTCGAACGAAACGTCGGGGGAAAGGTACGCGCCGTCGGCGGTCATGCGGGTTCCTTTGAGCCGGCCGCTGTCGACCAGGGAATTCTCCAGCAGGTTCGTCACCGTGGGTGTCTCGGAGAACGGATTCTCCAGCACAAACAGCCCACCACCGGGCCGCGCATGGAAACCGAAATACTGGTCGCACATGTGGTTGCCCGTCCGCTCGCCGCCCGGGTTGAAATGTCGCTTGATGAAGAGGATGCGATCGAAATCCAACAGCGGATTGGCAAACGCGATCTTCCGCCGCAGGCGCATCGTCTGCTCGAACAACTCATAACGAGCCTTGGAATCTTTCACGTCGACCCGCGCGGCCTCAACCACCAGCCGGTCGAGTTGCGATCGCTCGCTCGACAGATCCCCAGCGCCGGGCAGGCAGGTTACCGCGGTCGCCAGCGCGACGGTTCGCCGCAACAGGACGTCGACCGGATCGCGGTCCGTTTCCAACAGCAGCGACTCGGCGCGAAACGTCTGCTGCTGTTTCTGGTTCTTCCGGTTCGTCGTGCGAAGCTGTCGCTCGAGTTCATCGAACCGGGCCTTGACCTCCGCCTGTCGATCGGCCTGAACATCGGCGGCGATGGCACTGCCTGCCGCGCCGAGCCAACAGAAGCAGAGACCGACCGCGAGTTTCCATCGGGGCATGAGAGCAAACTCCTTATTGGGTTCCGCCGTCATCCTACCAGGCAACGGACGTCGAGAAAAGCCGTAGGGTGAGCGAGAGCGACCGTTTCGAGACGGAGCATCTTTTGGAACGATTGGAGTCTTACCGGAAACAGCTTGCCGAAACCGATCGTCAATTGCGCCGGCCCACCGTACGGACTCACTCCGGCGCCGCGCTCCACGCTTGCAGATTCTTGAATTGCTTGCCTTTGTCTCCGATCAAGCCGATCCGTCCGTTGGTGGCGACGCGGCGGACGTGGAGCAAGTAGTCGTCGGCGTAGAATTCCATCATCCCCTTTTTCAGCAAGAGGCGGAAACGGACCTCCGGGCCGAACGTCACGCCGCGGTCGACCGTGTGGGCGATGGTCAGACCCGTGCCGTCGACGCGGATCTTGCCCAGCGGAGAATTCTCGCCCGAAAGCAACACGGCCGTCCCCTGACCGTCGGCCTGTTCGAGATAGATGCCCGTCGGGCCTGATGTCGCGTTGCCGGGCAGTCCGACCGTGCCTTCGAGAATAATTCCCTCGTCCGTGTCAAACCGGTTTTCGAGCATCGTGATCATCGTTTTTCCACCGTCACCATCGGATCGGGCCATGTTGACCTCGACCGGGGCGTGTTTCATTTTCTCGTTGCCGGGCCACCAGAGGAGCCGGAGGATGCCCCGGGAGTCGATCCGCACGGCTTTCAGCGGCGCGAAGTAGACC
>JABMRP010001224.1 GCA_013202535.1 Planctomycetota bacterium | reverse complement strand
GCGATGGCCGATCTGGTGCCCAGCTTCCCGTGCGTGACCTGCCCGGTGCAAGCGGCCATGACCACGGGGCGGCCTGCCCGTGAACATGGAGTGATCGCCAACGGTTTCTATTGGCGCGACCGGCAACGAATCGAGATGTGGACCTCGCCGAACGATTGTATCGAGCGGCCGCAGCTTTGGGATCTGTTGAAGTCGCACGACCCGGCGTTGACCTCGGCCGTTTGGTTTCCGTTGCACGCCAAGCAGTGTGGTGCCGACTACGTTTGTCTGCCGGCTCCGGTCCATAACCCCGACGGCAGCGAGTCGCTCTGGTGTTACACTCAGCCGGTGGAACTCTACGGCGATCTGCGCGACGAGTTGGGGCACTTTCCGCTACAGCATTTCTGGGGGCCGATGGCCAACATCAAGTCGACCGATTGGATTGTCGACTCGGCCGTGGTAGCCGCCCGGCGCTGGCGGCCGAATCTTTCGTACGTCTACCTGCCGCACCTCGATTACGCGGCTCAGCGAACCGGTCCGGAGAGTCCCGCGGCCGTGGCGGCGGTGGGCGAGTTGGATGCCGCGCTGGGGCGGCTGATCGACGGATGCCGCGTGGCGTACGACGACGAGCCCTTGTGGCTGGTGGCCGGCGAATACGCGATCGCGCCGGTCGATCACGTCGTTTACCCCAACCGCATTCTCCGCGACGCCGGGCTGCTGGCGGTGCGCGCCGAAGACGACGGCGAGCATCTCGACCTCGACTCCAGCCGGGCCTGGGCACTGACCGATCATCAGCTTTCCCACGTGTTCGTTACCGATGCCGATTCGGCGACCGTCGCCCGAGTGGCCGAGTTGTTTACCGGTCAGCCGGGAATCGCCGAAGTGGTGGTTGGCGATCGGCTGGCGAAATACGGCCTGGATCACGGGCGAAGCGGCGAGGTGGTGCTGATCTCCACGCCCGACAGTTGGCAGGCCTATTACTACTGGCTCGATGACGCGAAGGCTCCCGGCTTCGCCCGAACGGTCGACATTCACCGCAAGCCGGGTTACGACCCGGTGGAATTGCACTTCGACCCGGCCACGAAAAGCATCCCGCTGGACACCACGTTGGTGCGGGGTTCGCACGGCGCCCCAGCCGTCGATCGTTCGCAACGGACCGTGCTGCTGACCTCTGAAGGCGGGGTTCTTCCGGGCAAAACGGTCGCCGATGTTGACGTGGCGGGGATCGTTCTGCGAGAATTCGGTGTCGGGGCGAATTGAAAGGGATCTCACACGAAGGCACAAAGCCACAAAGAATATGCATTATGGCTTTGTGCCTTGGTGCCTTCGTGCGAGATCAGAGCAGTCCTCAAGAAGCTACGCCGCGCTGGGTTACAGACGACCAACAACCCCCGTTGATTTCCACCGCGCCGAATCCACGAACCAGGAGAACCGACCGATGAACCGCTTCGCATATTCCGTTGGCCGTGTTTCGATGTTCCTTCTTCTTAGCGCAACCACAGCGTTGACCGCCATCGCCGCCGATCCGCCCGTCGACCCGGCGCGTGTCGAGCAGATTGCGAAGATGTTACCCGACTCGCCGACCGGCGTGGGCCGGCCAATCACCGATCGGGCTCCGTGGCAGCGCCTGGCGAAGCTGCCGGCCTTCCAAGACGCCGTCGCGGACGCCGAGGCCGTGTTGAAGGAGCCGATCCCCGAACTGCCCGACGACTTGTTCCTCGATTTCTCGCGTACCGGCAACCGCACGCGCTATCAGCGGGTGATGGGCGACCGTCACGCCCGGGTGCCCCGGTTGGTGTTGGCCGAGTGCTTGGAGAACAAGGGGCGTTTCTTGGAGAACATCGAAACGTCGATTCGGGCCGTCTGCGCCGAAAAGACCTGGGTCTACCCGGCCCACGACCGCAGTCTGGCCAACTTCAAGGGCACGACCATCGAAATCGACCTGGGCACGGTTTACGTCTCCTGGACCCTGGCCACGGCCGACTATTGGCTCGGCGATAAGCTCAGCCCGGCGGTACGGCAACTCATCCGCGACCAACTCCAGCGGCGCGTCTTTGGGCCGATGGAAAGTTACATGGCCAGCGGCAAGCCGCGGCTCTGGTGGGCCACCGGCACTAACAATTGGAACGCCGTCTGCGTCGCCGGGGTGACCGGCTCGGCGCTGGCCGTGATCGACGACCGCCGGAAACGGGCGTTCTTCGTCGCCGCGGCCGAGCATTATGTGCAAAACTTTCTCCGCGGGTTTACCGCCGACGGCTATTGCTCCGAGGGCATCGGCTATTGGAACTACGGGTTCGGCAACTACGTGATGCTGGCCGAGACGCTCCATCAGGCCACCGATGGTAAGATCGACTGGCTGGCCGCGCCGAAGATTAAGCAGATCGCCCTGTTCGGACGGCGGATGGAGATTACCCCGGGCCTCTTCCCGGCCTTCGCCGATTGCCACCTCGGATCGCGTCCCGGCACGGAGCTGATGGCCTTTCTAAGTCGTCGCTTTTCGCTTGGGCTGGAAG
>JABMRP010001223.1 GCA_013202535.1 Planctomycetota bacterium | reverse complement strand
TCGCTGGAGAGCACGCAATAGGCGGGCATGACGGCCCGGCGTTTAGCCCCGACGTTTAGCCCCGGCACTTGTGCCGGGAGTTTTCCCATGGGGTGCGACTTGCGCCAGCGCCCCTTCATCACCGTGCGGAACCGCTTGCCGTTGTCGTATTCGTAGCCGAGACGACACGACATTTCTCGTCCAAGCCCCAACAGGCGTTCAACGGTTCCTCGCTCCTCGCCGGTCCGACGACCGCAACGCGATACCCGGCCCCCATTTACGCCGACCGATGCCGAGCCGCGGCCGGAACATTCTTGGGCATCCGGCGCCACTTTGCCTCTCAGACGATGCCTGGCCGGAGGGGTTCTGGGGTGTCTTTCGGCACTTCCCCGCCCCAACACCCCCCCCCAGGGCAACTACCCGGGGTCGCCCGGCCCCTTGTACCCCCGCGACTTATGTGCTATCATTTCCGCCATTTGGTGGGGGCGTTCTTGGGCAGCGGTGCGTCCCGTGATCGATTTGGGGCTGCTCAATAGACAGTAGCAGGCAGACTGAACGACCCATGGGAAAATGTAATCGGTTCCGCGATCACATTGACCCGGAGTATCAGCGGTGGGGCCGTACCTATCCGCGATTCCCTGGTGTCGCCGAATGTGTGCGACTCATTCTCGCACGCAAGGCGACAGGCGTATGGGCTGACATTATTGTTGACGAACTCGCCGAGAACGCTGCCGAGTGCCTAGATGAACTGACGAATGCGCTTCGCGAAGACGACACCGGTCACGTAGCGATGCATGTGATGATGGCATTGGAAATCGCAGAACTTCCGGCGAGCGTCGACTTTGTGTCACATGTATTGCGGGAAGGGGATCGAAGATTAGTGCCGTTCGCGCGTCGCACCTTGCAGGCCATCAATACTCGCGAATCGCGGACAGCCTTGTTTCAGGGTTCGCGAGCCGAACCAGGGCATACACCGGAGTCGGCGGTCCGGCCGGATTCCAATGGAGATTCATCACCACCGACCCGGTGAACTCAATCGTCGGATACCATCACACCACAAGGGGGCAACCATGTTATTCGTTACCAATCGGATTCCACGCCAGAGCTTTCGGACGCGTATCAACAGGAAGTTTGATTTCGACCTCAACAACAATGCCGCCAGCAACTCGGTTTTCTTTTGCGAGCGAACCGGCAGCGAAGCGCATATTGAGATAGGCGGTGTGCAGTTTCTGCAACGCTTGAAGGACTCGGGCTACCGCCAGATCTTGATCTACATTCACGGCTTCTCGAATCTCCCGGAGGACGTCTTTGCCGCGGCCGGGGAGTTTCAGGATCTTTGTGACGCCGAAAAGGATGCGGAGGTGCTGGTCGTGCCCGCGATCTGGCCCTGCGACAACGACTTTGGGGTCGTCAAGGATTACTGGGATGACCAAAAGGCGGCGGACCAGAGTGCGTTTGCTTTTGCCCGAGTACTCGAAAAGTTCATTGCCTGGCGGAATTCCGAGGAGTACAACCCGCAATCGGACCCGTGTCTTAAGAGAATCAACGTTTTGGCCCACTCCATGGGCAACCGAGTGCTCCGGGAGACCTTGGCCGTTTGGAGCAAGTATGACCTGCCCGACGGCGTCCCGCTCATCTTCCGGAACACGTTCCTGGTCGCGGCCGACGTCGTCAACGAGACGTTGCACGCGGGGCAGCGCGGGGAGTCGATTTGCCATGCTTCACGAAACGTGGTGGTTTACTACGCATCCGACGACCTGGCCCTTCGGGCAAGCAAAGCAGCCAACCTGAAAAACAAGATCGCCTCGCGCCGGCTTGGCCATTCAGGCCCCGAGAACATGGAACTCACCCCGCGGAATGTTTATGCGGTGGACTGCGATGACGTGAACAACATCTACGACAATCCCAAGGGGCATTCGTACTTCCGATCCGGCACGACGAACGGGCAACCCGGGCTTGTGTTCGACCACATCTTTTCGGCGATTCTCTCCGGACGTGTCTTCCCTGACGACGAATTCAGAAGAACGACGATCATCAAGATGTGATAGCCATCTGGCCTTCCTCTCGCCGGCGCTGATCGGCATCGTGCTGCTCGTTATCGTCGCTCGCCGTCATGCTTGGCCGTGATCGAGAACGTACTACACAAATCCCGCCGGCTTGTCCGGCGGGATTCGTGTATGACAGCGAGAACCTTACCCCGACGAACCCTCTTCCCCCGTCGCGCGCCAGTCGACCAGGTGAAGCTCGACGTTGCGGCGGCCGGCGAAGGTGTTGATCACCGGGCGATAGGCGACGTCGATCGGGCCGTCCAACGCGGCGAGTTCGTCGGCCCAGTCGCCGCCGCCGAAGGCTACGGCGCGGAGTTTGACGCCGTGTTGGTTCAATAAGAGGGAAAGATGACGCCCGTCGGCGCCGATCTTCTTCGGGGCGGCGGCGAGGCGAACGCCCGTGGTGCAAAGAAGCGGGCGGGGGTTGGCGTGTCCGAACGGCGCCATTTGCTCGATCTGCTCGATCGTCTGCAAGGTGCATGCCGAAAGCGGGGTCTCGGCGTCGATCGACAGCTCGGCTTCGAGTTGTCCGGCGGAGATCTCTTCCGCGGCGTATTGGCAAAACGCCTCGCGAAACCCGCCCAACGCGGTTTCGTTGATTTGCAGCCCGGCGGCCGCCGCGTGTCCGCCGAAGCCGATCAGGCAGTCGGCTGCCGATTCCAGACCCGCGTAGAGATTGAAGCCGGGGATGCTTCGCGCCGAGCCGACACCCGGCTTGACCCCCATCTTGTCCAGCGAGATGAGCACGACCGGGCAATGATATTTCTCGGCCAGCCGGGCGGCGACGATGCCGATAACGCCCACGTGCCATTGCCGGTCGGCCAGTACCAAGGCGGCATCGCTGCCCGGTTGAAACTTCTCCTTGGCCTGTTTGTGCGCCGCCCGATAAACGCTTCGTTCGAGCGTCTTGCGCTGCTGATTCAGTTCGTCGAGGTATTGGGCCAGTTCCTCGGCCCGATCCTCGCGGTCGGTGATCAACAGTTCGACGGCCAGACGAGCCTGCCCGAGACGTCCCGCGGCGTTGAGCCGTGGGGCAATCGAAAAGCCGATGTCCTCGGCCTCCAGCCCGACCCGCGAATCGCGCTGGGCCATGCGGAGTTTGTCGGCCAGACCGGCTACGTGCATCAGTCGATTCAAACCGATCGAGGGCCGTTTGGTCAGCGACTCCAGCGCCGCGCGGACCAACACGCGATTCTCGTCGACCAGCGGCACGACGTCGGCCACCGTCCCCATGCCGGCCAGTCCGACCGCCTGCATGAGGAAATCGCGCATCCGGGGAGCCACCCGCTGCGCTCCGGCCGCCTGTTGACCCAGCGCCCAGGCCAACTTCAGCGCCACGCCCGACCCGCTCAGACCGGCAAACGGGTATCCGCCGCCGGGTAGATCCGGGTGGACAATCGCCGCCGCCTCGGGAAGTTGCTCACCGGGGCGATGATGATCGGTGACGATCAATTCGACCCCCAGCTCCCGGGCGGTGACCGCTTCGGAGACGCTGGCAATCCCGCAATCGACCGTGACGATCATCCGCGTTCCGGCCTTGGCCAGCGTGCGAATGGCCTCGTGATTCAGTCCGTATCCTTCGTCGAGGCGGCTGGGCACATAGTAGCCGACGTCGGCGCCCAGCAGATTCAGACACTTCCAGAGCACGGCGATGCCGGTCATGCCGTCGACGTCTTAGTCGCCGTAGATG
>JABMRP010001222.1 GCA_013202535.1 Planctomycetota bacterium | reverse complement strand
GCTCAGTTCTCCTCAGGGAAAGGTGCAGGCCGTCCCTTCGGCAAGAAGCTTGATGGTGCTCGACTTCCCCGACCGGGTAGCGAGGATACGCCAGTTTGTGGATGAACTGGAGCGGGCCAGTGGCCAGAGGGCCGTTGGGCAAATGGGCGACAATAGCGACTCGATCCGAGTCGCTCAGTTTTCCCCGCAATTCGTCACCGCCGCGTCGTTGAAGACGGCCGTGGAAACGATCATCAGCGCGGAGGGCAGGGTTGCCGTGATGGACCCCGAAAACAAGCTGGTCATCGCGGACTACCTCTCCCGCATCCAACTAGCCCAGCAACTCATCGAGGAACTCGACGTTCCGCGCCAACAGATTCGCGTCACGGCCATGATTTACGATCTGGCGGTCAAAGACATCGAACGCCTGGGAATCAACTGGAATTCCGCACTGAAGAACCGCCACGATGCGGAAGGCAATCCGCAAAGTTCCTGGAATATCAACAGCTTCCTTAGCGTACCGGTCAATACAGTCTGGCCAGCGGAACGATGGCCTTTATGAACCTCAGCCGGCACTTTGACATCACGGCCGTGGTGCAAGCCCTGCAAGAAGCACAGGATTCCCGGCTTCTGGCAAACCCCAACGTTACCGTGCTGGATCACGAGCTGGCCATGATGCAGATCGTCACCGAAATTCCCTACCAGCAACTGACGGAGACCCAGCAAGGCGGAAACATCGGCACCACAGCCTTTCGCGAGGCAGGCATCAGACTGGAAGTCACTCCGCACATTGCCGCCGACGGAACCATTCGCATGGAGGTCAGCCCCAGTTTCAGCCGCCTGACCGGCTTCACCCCCGGCCAACAGCCCCAGCCAATCATCGACCGCCGGGAAGCCAAAACGGTCGTCCGCGTCGCCGACCGGCAGGTGCTGATCATCGGTGGCCTGCGACAACGGAACGACACCGGTGATTTCAACGGCCTGCCGTACCTGAAGGATATCAAGCAGTTCAATCTGGGGGCCCTGTTCCGCGGCCGCGATACCGAGGTCCGCGAAAGTGAGTTGGTCGTATTTATCATGCCGGAGATCGTCCAGACCGGGCATGTTGGCTCGTGCCGTGAAAACGCCGCGCTGCAGTACGGGCAATGCCTGTTGGATCAAGTTCCGATCGCAACCGGCGGCCGTCCCGCGTACAGACCAGTGCCTCGCTTTCCCCCAGTGCCCCTCGATGGCCCCAGAATGCGGGGCACACCATACCAACCCAACACCTGCCCGCCGCCAGGCATCGTGGCCGATTCGGTAATGAGTTCACCGCTTGTTCCCGGCGCTCAGGGTTTCTCCCTGCCCGATGAAGAGGCAATTCACCGTCAGAGAGATCGTGCCCCGGAAAGGGAGGCGTATCGCACTGAGGCCAAATGGTCGAGCGTGGTTCATTTACCACCCATCGAGGCGGTCGGGCCAAGGTATCCCATGGACGCTTCATCTCCACCAGATTCGCCTGCGGTCCGGCAGAGAGACCGTGCCCCGGCAATGGAGGCGTATCGCACTGAGGCCGAATGGTCGAGAGTGGCTCACGAACCACCCGTCGAGGTGGTCTGGCCAGTGTATCCTCTTGGCGCTTCATCTCCACGGAATTCGCCAGCGGTCCGGCAGAGGGAGTATTGGAGGCCACCGGGTCGAACCGCACAACCAGCAATCAGCGCAAGAATCACCGGCGTTCGTGCGATCATCCGGGAATAAAAGGCTATTGTTGAGAGTGAGGTTGGTTGGACGTCGTCGTCGAACAGACCGATCGATTCGATGGCAACAGGGGCGGTCGTGGAAATGGGAATCTTCAACTACGCTCTTCTATTGGCGCTCGCGTTTCTCGCGCTGATCTCGGGGGGGTGCTCGAACAGCGCCGACGAGACGGCGGCTGCGGTCGTTGCCACCTCCGTCGCCGATTCACCTCCAGCGCATACCACGGCCACGCCACGGGCCATCCTTGCCGATCAGAAGTCGTCGCCACCCGCGATCGAGGAATCGCCGGGACAAGCTGCATCTGAGTATCCATTTCCTGATCGTGAAGACCTCTTTCTACCCCCATCCAAGAAACCACCCACTCGCGAAACCCGACCCGAGAGTGACGAAACGGTGGTATTGATGGGCTTTGCCGATGTTGGAGGGGTCCGAGCGATATTGAAGATCGACGGGATTATAACGCCGCTTCGAGTGGGAGAGTCTCGGGGCGAGGTCCGGGTTCTGGCTATCGATCCGCCAAAAGTCAACCTGCAACGGGGAGACCGCCAGTGGACTGAAAGCCTCGCCGACACACCGTAGCCCGGGAAGCTTGGCGTTCAATTCTTCCTGCTGCCCGCGGATGCAGCCTCTCGTTCCCAGGCTCTGCCTTGGAGACTCCGCCTCCTGCGGGTGAAACGAGAGTTGCGGCAACAGGTTGCGATGATTTCAGTAGGCAGTGCCTTCATGCATTGTGTGCCTCGATGCATTGTGTGACGAGGTGGAGCCTCGCCACCAGGGCGTTGACGGGCTCGCCGAGTGTTCACGCAAGATCCGTCGGAAAAACCGGTACAGTAAGTCGTCATCCGGTCCGTCAATCCGACTTCAAGGAGATCACGCACTTTCACCGCACTTCTGGTGTCCTTATCGGCTACCATCCCATCCACCATCTCAACAGCCGCATCCCGAACTATCACTTAGCGGCTTGTTATGACGAGCAACCTGCCTTTCGTCATGCGGTTACGTTTGGGCTCCGGGACAGCCTGAAATGCGCAGCGATGAAACTGTGGGATGCTGACAATCGGCGGATGGTCCCTTTTTCCGAAGCAGAATCGCGGATGGTGACTGACACTCCAATCGGCGCCCGACGGGCTGCCTAAGCGCGCACCCAATCTTGGCCATCAAGCTCTTTTCCAGTAGTCGGGCAAACCGCGCTTGGTGTCGCGTAGAATTTCGCGTATTGCGGTCCGGTCTTCGCTGGATAGATGTGCGAACTCGTCGCTCTTGTCTTGTCCGGTCAGCACCTCCCACAATCGCCGATAGATCGCGTCCTTCACGACTTCCGGCAAACCGTCAAACGCCTCGGAGTAGATCAGGTAGCTGCACGGATACCTGAAAAGACGGCTCTTCAAGTCGAACTCACGAAGCGATCGGCCTTGGCTGTCGCGCGGACCGCGGGCCGCGAACTCCCGGGCAAACAGGGACGTGCCTTGAATCGGGTCCGTCAGCCTGACTTCCCCGCCGAACAGCATGTACTGGACAACCCGCTCGGCCGCACTGGCGACGCGTCGCTTCGTCGACTCGGAGCGGTAGTCGGCGGGACGTTCCAACATTTCGTTCATCACGTCCTGATCGCGCAAAGCGAGCCGCGTGCGGAAGTTGGCTTGCGTGATGCGATTATGCATGCTTGTTTGGTGTTCCAGCACCATCAGGGCGACGATGTCGCTGTGGGGCGTCAAGTACGACGCCGTTTCGAATCGAGTGGCAAGGTCCGTGATATTGGCCCCCTTGTCCGTGTCCAGACGCTGCGGATCATCCGCTTCCCGCACCAGCAGATTGCCCAAATGCCGCTGTGCCCCGTGGCTGCCGGTCACGTACCAGCCGCCCCAACGCTCCTTGAGTGGACTCGTGTGATCGGTTAGAAACGTGCCGGCGCTGAGAATCAACTGCCCATCGGGGGCTGGATAGACCGATCGCACGATGTGCCCGGGGACGCCGCGAGTGAGCGACGAGCCGTGGCATTGGAGGCATGTGTCGGTTTGCCGCACGAACTTGGGTTCCGCCGATTCTCGCTGGCTGAGCGTGTAGAAGTTCACGCCCAAGTTAGGATCCACCGCGGAGACTTCCATCACGTCTCCCCCGCGAACCCAGCCCAAGTAGACGTCGTCATTGAAGTACAACGCACGCGGCGACCGTGGCGAAATTCGCTTGAGCTGAAAACTCGTCTTGGAGAAGACCAACGCTTGGGCCGAGGCAGGAACGTCGAGGAGCTGGAGCAGGGATTTCAGGTATCCGAAGCGAGGATCGTGCCGCAGGGTGACCTCGCCGGCGTCGAGCTTCTTCTGCAGGCGCGAAATCGGATCGTTCACGGGCGCCGTATGATAGTTAATCGGCGCTTCCTCAAATGAGATCTGTCCCATCGCAGGCGAGCACAAGGCCAGCGCGGTCAAGACCGCCAGTGCCGGTGACCCGCCAAACCGACGCTCATGGTTCGCCTGTTCCGGTTGGCTGCGCGGATCATTGCTTCGGCCCCGTGCCGGGGGCATCAGTCGCGACTTCATGACTTCGTCCTCGCGGTAGGTTTCCCGAGTGCCTCGACGGTCTTTCATGGTATCGGGGGTGCGTCTGGGCGTCAATTGTGTCGAGCGGCCGGTTCGGTGCGACAAGGCTTCTGGGTGGCGACCCCGTTTGGCTTCTCGACCACATGGTCCTGTTCGCGCGGCCGCTGGATCCGAGAAGGAAAGCACGCTTGCCACAAGTGTCAAGGAGCAACGGCGCGGTTTCTCGGAATTCATTCGGACCAGGGCGCTGCCGCTTTTCCAGGGCCGCGGACAAAAATTATGGCAAAGAAGGCACTCACGCGATGGACCCGGCCGCGCGATGCCTCGATAATCAATATGGTGGATTCCTTTACGGACAGCCCCTTAACCCAAGGGTTGAATATGAAGTTCATGGTACGAAAAGCGACGGGAAACTCTGTTTTCGCCATTGAACACGGGACAAGGCGGGGGTGTTGTGTCGCTCGGTCAGGGGAGGACTGCTGATGGCTGGTGTCTTGCGATTCGTCTTGCTCGGCTTCGTTCTCCTGTTGACCGCGATCGGTGTGATTCGTGCCGTCGAGCCTGCCGAACCGATGGCCGAAGCGAAGGTCGATTTCAATCGCGACATCCGGCCGTTGTTGTCGGATCGCTGTCTCCATTGCCACGGCCTGGACAAGGAACAGCGTAAGGGGAAGCTGCGACTTGACCAGCGCGAGTTCGCCTTGGAGGAAGCGGACTCGGGCTTTGCCGCGATCGTGCCTGGTGATGCCGACGAGAGCGAACTGATGCTGCGACTGCTCGAAACCGACGAAACGATGCGCATGCCGCCGAAGTCTTATGGCAAGGAGCGGTTCACGCCCGAGCAAGTTGCCCTGTTTGCCCGTTGGATCAACCAAGGGGCCGAGTATGAGCCGCACTGGGCGTTCAAACCGCTGGCGCGCCCTGAACCGCCAAAGCTTAAGAACGCGGACTACTCCGAGCATCCGATCGACCGGATTGTGCTCGCGCAGTTGGAGCAGCAAGGGATCGCGCCTTCGCCCGAGGCGGATCGCGTGACGCTGATCCGGCGGCTTTCCTTCGATTTGACCGGCTTGCCGCCGACGCAAGAGGAAGTGCGGCAGTTTGTCGACGACTCGCGCGAAGATGCCTACCCGCGGTTGGTTGACCGATTGCTCGCCTCGCCCCATTACGGCGAACGCATGGCGATCTTCTGGCTCGATCTGGTGCGCTATGCCGATACGGTCGGATTCCACGGCGATCAGCCGATCACGTATTGGCCCTATCGCGACTACGTGATCGACGCCTTCAACGCGAATCTTCCCTTCGACCAGTTCACCCGCGAGCAGTTGGCCGGAGACCTGTTGCCCGACGCGACATTGCGGCAGAAGATCGCGGCGAGCTACAACCGCCTGGGGATGATGACGGCCGAGGGTGGGGCGCAGCCGAAGGAATACCTGGCGATCTACGCGGCCGATCGCGTGCGCAACCTTTCGGGCGCTTGGCTGGGGGCGACAGTCCAGTGCGCGCAATGCCACGATCACAAGTTCGATCCTTTCACGGCGAGCGACTTCTACTCGATCAGCGCCTTCTTCGCCGACGTGAAGGAGAAAGGCTTCTACGGCGGCGCCCATTCCAACGGCCAATGGGGCGAGATGATGCCGGTTCCCGACGCCGCGCAGGAGAAGCAGTTGCAGCAACTCGCCGAGAAGATCGCCGGCCTCCAGAAACAGGAAACCGAGCCGAGCCCCGAACTGGACGCCGCGCGGAAAGAACTGGCCGAATTGCAGAAGACGCTGGTGAAGATGCCGGCCACCGTGGCCGTCGCGCCACGCGAGATCCGCCTCTTGCCGCGGGGGAATTGGATGGACGATTCGGGGCCGGTCGTGCAGCCCAGCGTTCCGGCCTTCTTGGGCACACTTGATACGGAGCAGCGGCGGGCGACGCGGCTCGATCTAGCCGACTGGGTCACGGCCGCCGACAATCCGCTGACCTCGCGGACGCTGGTCAACCGCATCTGGAAACTCTTCTTTGGCCAGGGGATTTGCCGCTCGCTCGACAATCTGGGGACGCAGGGTGAATTGCCCTCGCATCCCGACCTGATCGACCACTTGGCGCTGGACCTGATCACCAGCGGTTGGGACGTGAAGCGGTTGGTCCGCTCGATTGTTCTTTCGCGCACCTATCGACAGTCGTCGCAGCCGCGGCCCGAGTTGGCCGATGTCGATCCCGAGAATCGGCTTCTCGCCCGCCAATCCCGGTATCGCCTCGACGCCGAGTTGGTCCGCGACAACGCCCTGGCCACCAGCGGACTTCTCGTCTCGACCGTCGGCGGGCCGAGCGTCAAACCGTATCAGCCGGCCGGCTATTATGCCCAACTTAACTTCCCCACCCGGACGTACAAGGCCGATCGCGGCGAGAAGCAGTATCGTCGTGGGCTCTACAGCCATTGGCAGCGCACCTTCCTGCATCCCATGCTCAGGG
>JABMRP010001221.1 GCA_013202535.1 Planctomycetota bacterium | reverse complement strand
CCGTCGACTACGTGGGCTGGACATTTCGGATTCCCTTCCGGAAGGTGGTTAGCAATTGCTTGTCAACAACCGCTAATTACTAACCACTTGTCCAGCCCATGTTTATAGCAATTTCTCCACTTTGTCAGTTAACGGCGTAGCGTGGCACCGCCTCGACCGCCGGTAAGATACCCCTGCTCGCACTCGATGATCATGCTGGTGCGCCGGCCGCGAAACGTGTCCATCTGGGTCGCGCCCTTGTGCTTCGGCAGGCTTTTCAACTCCCAGAGGATCGGCACCGGCCGGCAATCGAACCAGGTGATTTGCGTGTTGGGAGTTTCCGCGTCGTCCTCGTAGCCAAACCGGCCGGCGATCGACGTTACTCGCGGCGGTAACTGCTCCTGGCCGATCATCCAGCGAATCTGGTCGAGTTCGTGAACACCCCGATTTCCGCAGTCGCCCGTTCCCGTGGGCCAGACGAAGTGCCAATCGTAGTGCAGGTTCTTCCGCATCAACGGCCCGAGCGGCGCCGGGCCCATGAACAGGTTGTAGTCGACCGTGCCGGGGATCGGTTGCGGGCCGTCGACCTTGCCGATGCTCGTGCGTCGCGGGTAATCGAAGGCTCGTGCCAGACGGATCTTGCCAAGTTTGCCTTCGCGGAGAAACCGGGCGGCTTGCTTCAGCCCCACGTCGGAACGGTTTTGGGTGCCGGCCTGGACAATGCGGCCGTACTTTCTCGCGGCCTCGACCATTCGCCGCCCTTCCCAGAGGTTGTGGGAGACGGGCTTCTCGACGTAAACGTCCTTGCCGGCCTGACATGCCCCGACGGTCATCAGTGCATGCCAATGGTCGGGCGTGGCGATGGCCACCGCGTCGATGGTCTTGTCGTCGAGGATCCGCCGGAAGTCGACGTGGCGCTGGACCTTCTTACCTTGGGCTTTGAGTTTCTCCGCCTCGCGTTCGATGAAGTGTGAATCCGCGTCACACACGGCGACGACGCGAACTCCGTCGATCTTACCGAAGGCGTCCACCAGTTGGCTGCCTCGGTGCTGAAGACCAATGACCGCAACGCGAAGATCGACGTTGCTGCCCGAGATTCCGGACCACGCCGCGGCCGGCAGAGCCGAGATGATGCCCGCACCGGCCAGTGTGGTACACATGCCTTTGATACAGTCGCGTCGCGTCAGCTTCGCCATGGGTCTCCATCTCCCTGTGCCGGGGGCAATGCTGATGATTATAGTCCGGCCCGGTGCGCAAGCAAGCGTGGCCGGGGGATTCATGTGTTTTGATCTGAGCGACGAAGAACGCGCCATCGCTGAAGAATTCGCCGATGATTCAGTCGAACCACTCAAGTCGATCTGCGAGCGAAGGTTCGCAGAAGTGGAGAAAAAAGGGCGACTCCCGTGGTAGCGCAACCCCAATCGAAGAACGACCTCCTTCCGCCGTTCGACCGAGTCGGCAAGTCGGGCTAGAGTGACAGGTTTCGTTCCTTCTTGACATTGAGGGGGAGTTCGGGGCCTCTGGCACCGTCGCACCGATTGTCTGCCCGGCTAGCGGGGGGGTGGTCGACGTGGAATCATCGTGCTAGGATGGGTAGGGTGTCTGTGGTTGGTTGCCTGTTCTATCGATGTCGAGGGCTTCGTGATGCCATTGACGATTCCGGACTATTTGTTGAATGAAGCCGGATTGAGCGAACGCGATGCGCGAATCGAAATTGCCTGTCGCCTGTACGATGCAAACAAATTGACGATGCCCGCAGCGACTCGATGGGCGGGCCTCAGTCGCGTCGAGTTTGAAGAGGAATTATTGGGGCGCAAGATCGCCATTTCTCGACCGACCACCGAGGATCTGAAACAGGACCTCGATACACTCCGGCGACTGGGACGGTGAAATGGTCGTCGTCGTGAGCGACACATCGCCGATCCGCGCGTTGGCACACTTGCGCCTTCTCGACATACTCAGTGAGCTGTTCGGCGAAGTGCTCGTTCCACAAGCTGTTGCGGAAGAACTACTCCATCCGCCCAGCCGGTTCGAGAGTCTGGATGTGGAATCGCTTAGGTACGTCAGGGTCCGCCACCCAAGCAATCAACAGCGAGTTCGGGAACTCCAAGCCGAGATTGATGCGGGCGAAGCGGAAGCACTTGCTCTGGCCGAAGAAATTCGCGCGGAGGCGGTCCTCATTGATGAGGCCGTGGGGCGCAATGTTGCGTTACGCATGGGACTGCCGGTCCTCGGAACGCTTGGCATCTTGCTGCAAGCCAAACGGCGAGGAATATGCCAAGAGATTCGACCGCTACTGGACGAATTGCAGCACCAACTCCACTTCTATATTTCGCCCGGGCTTCGTCACGAGGTTCTTCATCAGGCGGGAGAATGACGCGAAACTCCTTGGGAAACCGAGGCTTAGCCATGGTGTACCATGACACCCAGCCCATCACCCTATCGATGACAGACTACGACTGCCCGCCGAAAAGCCCCGTGAGAAAGCCTCTCGCATCGTCGCCGATCCCGGGGCTCTGGCTTTCGCGGGGACCGGCGACGTTGAGCACTTCGATGCGATGCTCGCGCAGCCACTCAACCACGGTTCCTTCGACCGGCGGCTCGTGCAGGTCGACGATCAGGCAGGGCCGGCCGTGTTTCTCGGCCAGGCGAGCCGTCAGTTCGGTTCCCCCGTTCAGCGGACCGCGGCAGAGGATCAACGTGGCGTCGGAGTCGACGACGTTCCGTTCGGTTCGG
>JABMRP010001220.1 GCA_013202535.1 Planctomycetota bacterium | reverse complement strand
CGAAGCGATTCCCCTGCCCAAACTGCAAGACGTGCCCCAGATGCCGCCCGAAGACGAAGCGGCATCGGAACAGACTCTCCCCGAGGAAGCCACGCCGGAAACAACCACACCGGAGGCAGCGACACCGGAGGCAGCGACACCGGAAGGAGCCGCTGCCGACGAAGCTTCGCCCGCCGAAGACGCTACGGTGGCCGAAGGCGAGGAGAAGGAAGGGGAATCTCCCGAAGCCGAACCGGAAATACCCGAGGAACCGAAGAAAACTCGCAAAGAGATTCTCGAAGAGCAAGGGCGGATCACCAAGGAGAATCTGCGCGAGCAGGAGCTCTACGACAAGAAACTCCGAGACGGTGAAGCCCACGTCGCCGAACTCAACGCCCGCTTTGCCGACTGGTATTACATCATTTCCAACGGCGTCTACAAGGACATTCGCCTCTCCCGGGCGGAACTCATCAAGAAGATCGAAAAGCCCGCGGAACCCGAAATGCCACCTGGACCTGAAGGCCCGGGCCCAGTGGGTACGGAGCCGACACCGGATACCGATCCGACCGGACCATCGGTAGGACCCGAAGAGCAACCGCCCGCCGGCACGCCCGAGCAACCGCGTGTCGAGCCCCTTCCTCCGCCGGCTGAGTTGCCGCCAGAGGAGACTCAACCACCACCGGAAGCCCCGATGCCGCCAGCCGAGGAAACGCCCCAGCCGTAGTGGGCAACGGCGGTTTAGCCCCGGCACTTGTGCCCGGCGCGGAAGGGAAACGCCGGGCACAAGTGCCGGGGCTAAACGAGTCTACAAATACTTCTCCAGCCCGCCCTTTTCCATCATCGCCACCAACTGGCGGATCGATTCCTCCCGGTCCTTGGCGGCGACCAACGTGGCGTCGGGGGTGTGGACGACAATCAGATCGTCGACACCCAGGGTTACCACGAGGTGGTCCGGGTCGCTGCCGCGGACGATCGTGCCGGTGGTCTCCAGGCCCAGATGCCGGGCCAGGACCGTGTTCCCCTGGCCGTCTTCCCCGCGCAATCGGGCCATCGCCCGCCAGCTCCCCAGGTCGTCCCAATCGAACGACGCTTCGATCACCACGGCCTCGGCCGTGCGTTCCATCACCGCGTGGTCGATCGAGATATTCTTCACCGCGGCAAACTCTCGGCTGAGAATGCGGTCGTAGTCGGGCGACTGCACCGCGTCGGCGATACACTGCAAATGGGCGTGTATTTTCGGCTCGAATCGGGCGATCGACGCCAAAATGCTCTTCGCCCGCCACACGAAAATGCCCGCGTTCCACGAGAACGTCCCGGCCTCAAGGTATCGCCGGGCGACCTCCGCCGCCGGCTTCTCATGAAACGCCTTCACCCGACACGCCGACATCCCGTCGGCCGATTGCACGACCTCTCCCCGTTCGATATAGCCGAAGCTCTCGGCCGGATAGCTGGGCCGGATACCAAACGTGACCAGACGCTCGGGTTGCTCTTCGACCAATTCCGCGGCGAAGCGAACCGCGCGGCGAAACGACGCTTCGTTCTCGATGACGTGATCGGCCGGCATGACGACCATCGTCGCCTCGGGGTCTCGTGCGGCAATTTGAACGGCCGCCAGACCGATGCACGGGGCCGTATTACGCCGACAGGGCTCCACCAGGATGGCGCCGGCCGAAAGACCGGGAAGCTGCTCGGCGATCCCATCGGCAAGCCCGGCGGTGGTGGCCACCAGCACGTTCTCCGCAGGCACCAGATCGCCCAACCGATCGACGGTCGTCTGGATCATCGTCTTGGGCCCGGTGAGATTGAGCATCTGCTTGGGACGCGCGGCGCGGCTCTCCGGCCAAAACCGTGTGCCGGATCCGCCGGCCATGATGACGGCGTGTAGCATGACGTAGCACTCCCGTTCATAGCTTGAGTTAGCAAAAGTAGCGATCGGCCGTTACCCGAGTTCCCGCCGGCACCTTCTCGGCCAATTCCCCCGCGTCGAGAGCGAAAAGTGGGCTGATCTCCACGACGACGCCCGGGTCGACCTCCGCGCCGGCTTCGCGCAGCCACTCGGCGTGCAAGGCGGTCATGCCGTTCTTGACCCAATCGGGCGTGTCTTGGCGCTCGCCCGGGGCATTCTTCAGCGGAATGAAATCGCGCCGCGGATCGACCTCCACCACGATCGCACCCTCGGCCAAGGGTATCAGATCGAAAATGAATCGCTCGAATTTGATCGCGTTCCGTTCGGTCGGTTCGACATGCCGGCCGCCGGCATCGACGTGCGGCACATTCTTCTGCGCATAATGGAAAGGCAGGACATCGGTCCGCTCGGCCATGCGCCGCAGAAACTCCACGTCCATGGCGTGGACGGCGATGCTACCCGCCCAGAGCGAAAGCGAGCCGTCGGCTTCGCGCCGCTGGGCCGCTTCGTCGGGCAAGTCGCTGTATTCGATCACCTGCAACCGGTCGCCGACCCGCACCACGTTTCCCACCTTTTCGCCCGGATCCGTCTTGGCGACGACCTGCGTGGAAAGTTCCGACTGGCTCAACAGATGATACCCGAGAAACTCCGGCCGGCAGATATCAACCGCCGGATTGTCGACCTGGAAGTAGAACAGATGGCGGATCCCCCGCCGGATCATTTCTGCCAGCGCCCCGCTTCGTTTCAATGCAGCCAGCATTCCGCCATGGCCGTCGGGACTGGCGAAGACCCGGTCTCGGTCGGCCAACAGAATGCGCCCCGTGCTGGCATCAACCGCGGGCATCGTCCCCTGGCGGAAGATCGTCAGATCTTCCTCGGGCAGCCCGAATCGATCGTTTTCGGCCAGATATTCGACCGTTTCGGCGTGCGTGGCCGGGCTGGTCATGATATACAGCGGGACGGCAACGCCATGACGACGCGCCAGTGCGACGACCTTCTCCAGATGGATCTGGAAAAGCGACTTGCCCGAGATCGGGCCGATGGGAAACATGCCCTTGGGATGCGGAAAGCCCAAGCGGGTGCCTTGCCCGCCGGCCACCAGCAGGACGCCGACTTGCCCGGCGCGCAAAGCTTCGGTGCCGCGTGCCCGGGCTTCCTCGATCGTAAAGCGGTTCTTGTCGGCATCCAACCGAAAAGCCGGCGGCGATGTTGCCCCTTCGAGCAACGCCCGCACGTCGTGCCGGCCCCCCTTGTCGCGATACAACTGGGCGATCAAGTCCAAGTCGATCTCGGCGATTCCCTCGGCCAGCGTCTGCTTCCGCCGATCGGATAGTTCGTCCCAGAAGGCCGTCAGGTGTTGCTGCCCGTGGGGCTCCAGCAGGCGGTTGAGTTCTGCTTGAGTGGTCATACGGTGTCTCTCGACGCCGGGCACAAGTGCCCGGGCTAAACGTGGTTACGTCACAACGGGATGGTCAACCCGTCGTAGGCCAACTCCACACCGGGCGGCAGCGTGGCGGTGGTGGCTTCGTGTTCCAGTTGGTGACAGAGGTGGGTCAGCAAGGTTCGCCGAGGCGCCAACTTGCGAGACACCTCCAACGCCTCGTCGAGACTTAAATGGGTTACGTGCGGTTCGAGCCGCAGGCAATCGAGGATCAGCACGTCGAGCCCCTGCAACAGGGCCATGCTCGCCGGAGGAATCTCCTTCACGTCGGTGCAATAAGCCACGTCGCCGATTCGGTAGCCCAGCGAGCGAAAACGCCCGTGCAGAAGCGGAATCGGTACGATACGAGCCCCCAGAACGGCAAACGGGGCGTCGCTGATCGGCTGAAACTCGATTCGTGGAATCCCTCCCGCCGGATAGTTGGCCACCACCGGATCGAAAATGTAGGCAAACGACCGGCGAATCTGAGCTTCCACCTCCGCTTCGCAATAGACCGGTAAACAGTGCCCAAGGTATCGAGGGAAGATGCGCAGGTCGTCGAGTCCGAACAGGTGGTCGGCGTGGGCGTGGGTGTAGGCCACCGCGTGGACCAGCCCCAGGCCCTGCTGGATCAGTT
>JABMRP010001219.1 GCA_013202535.1 Planctomycetota bacterium | reverse complement strand
GACGAAGAGCTCGTTCCCGGGTTCGGCGAGTTGGAGACCGTGCCCGGGTTTGCCGATCCGCCCGCGGCTTTGGAGGAGCTTTACGACAAGCGGGTGATCGAATACGTCAACGGCCGCATGCTGGGCCGTTACGACGAAAACCGCAACGGGCAGCTCGACGCCGAGGAGATCCCCAAGGTCGATTGGAGTGATCCGCCGACACAAGACGACGCGAACAAGGACGGCATCCTCGATCGGGCCGAGTTGACCTCGCGCATTGCCCGACGATGGGGACACGGCAAGAAATACGTCCCCCCGGAGCCGACCGTTCGCGGTTTCGACGGCACGGCGATCGGGACACCGCCGCTTGAGCCGCTGGAAGCTCGCTACGACAGCCGGGTTCTGGATTACATCCACCGCAGCATCCTCCATCCCCACGATCGCAATCGAAACCGATCGATCGACGGCGAAGAACTCGCCCGGGTGCCCTGGACCGACGACTGGCACCAAGACGACGCCAACGGCGACGGGGCCCTCTCGCGCGAGGAATTGGCCGCGAGAACCGTGCGGCGGTGGAAAGCCGAGCGTGGTAGTTCGTCGGGCACCTCGTCGAGCAGTACCGCCGGTTCGTCGGCCTCAAGCAGTTCGCCGGCGGCGAAAGTCGACGAGCGTACCCGCGAGTTTGCCCAGCGGGCCATTCGGGGATACGACAAGAACCACAACGGGACGTTGGAGCGCGACGAGTGGAAGCGGATGCGAGGCGATCCGACCGCGGCCGACACGAATCGCGACGGCAAGATCACGACCGACGAATTGGCCCTCCACTATGCCCGATGGCGCGAGAAACAATCAAGTTCCTCGCATGACCGCTCGCACGACTCCCGTGCTTCTTCCGACAAGCAACCCGATCGGCCGGCGATCCGTTTCCGAACGCCCGCCGAGCGTTTGCCCAAGGGGCTGCCCGACTGGTTCCGCGCCAAGGATCTCGATTTCGACGGTCAGGTAGCCATGCGGGAATACGCCGACGAGTGGTCGGCCGAACTCGTTGCCGAGTTCCGCTACCACGACGAGAATCACGACGGAGTGATCACCCCCGCCGAGGCGATTGCGACTCCGGCGGAGAAGCTGGAGCCGGAGCCGGAGGAGGAGTCGGGATAGATTACGCCCGAGCGGTAGCCGTGGCGAATTGGGCGACGGTGGCCAGGAAGGTCTCGCGCTGGATCGGTTTGGTTGCGTAGCCGTCGCATCCGGCGGCGAGACACTTGTCCTTCTCACCGGACATGGCGTGGGCGGTCACAGCGACAATCGCCCCCGGGTAGCCTTCGGTGCGTAACTTGCGGGTGGCTCCGTAGCCGTCGAGGACGGGCATCTGCATGTCCATCAGCACGACGTCGAAGGGGTGGCCCGATCGCCAGGCTTCGAGGGTCGCCTCGAGGGCGCTCTGACCGTTGTCGGCCGTGGTCACTTCGGCACCCGCTTTGCGGAGCACCACCGACATTAGCCGCTGGTTGTCCGGCGCGTCTTCGGCCAGTAGCACGCGGCAGTTCAAACAGGAAGCCAATTGGCCGGAAGTCGCGGCCGGTGAGGCGGAAGTTTCGCTCGGTGATTCCAGGATCGTGTCGACCATGGGGACGCCGTCCAGCGGGCCAGTGGCCACGGTGAGCCGAAAGGTGCTGCCTCCACCGACCGTGCTGGTGACGGTGATGTCGCCGCCCAACTTTCGCGCCAGACGCCGGCTGATCGTCAGCCCCAGTCCCGTGCCGCCGAACTTGCGCGTGGTGGAACTGTCGGCCTGGGAAAACGGTTGGAAGAGGCGGGACACCTGCTCCGCGGTCATGCCGATTCCCGTATCCACGACGTCGAAGCAGATCGTCTCGTCGTCACCGGCCGGATGCGGACGGTGGACCACCAGCCGGATCTCGCCCGAGGGGGTGAACTTGACGGCGTTGCCGATCAAGTTGATCAGCACCTGTCGCAAGCGGGTGGTGTCGCTTTGAATCGTGGCCGGGATCGGGCCAGGGCACTCGACGCGTAGCGGGAGGTTCTTCGCTTCCGCCCGCACCTGCATGAGGCGGACCGTCTCGGCGACCACCTGCGACGGCGAGCAGGCAACGCGCTCGATATCCAGTTTGCCGGCCTCGATTTTCGAGAGGTCGAGGATATCGTTGATGATTTTCAACAGGTGCTCACCGTTGCGAATAATGGTGCGGACGGCCTCAAGCGTGTGCGGCGCCGCGGAAGAGGCAACGGCCTCGGCGAGCGTCTCTTCGGCAAACCCCAGGATCGCCGTCAAGGGGGTTCGGATCTCGTGACTCATGTTGGTCAGAAACTCGGTCTTGGCCCGCGTGGCGCCCTGCGAGGCGGTGTGGAGTTCCTTGAGCCGGGCATTGGCCGCTTCCAGTTCGGCGGCGTACCGGGTGAGTTCCCGTTCGGTCCGCTTACGCTCGGTGATGTCGCGAGAGACCCCCAGCACGCCCGCCGGACGGTTCTCCCCGTCGCGGAGAAACACGACCGTGACCTCGAACCAGCGAGCCGAGCCGTCGGCCAACACATGTTGGAGTTCGAGGGTGCGTTGCCGGTCGAGATCGGGGTCCGCCTGTTGCTCTAGCGCCAATTCCCCGGTCAACACGTCGATCGCGGTGCGGTAGGATTCGGGTGTCAGCACATCGGCCAGTTGCAGCGCGAGAAACTCCTCGACACCGTAGCCCAGCAGCCGTTTCACCGAGGGGCTCACGTAGGTGTACCGCCACTGTGGCTCGGCCGACACCTCGACATCGGGGGCCTCAAGCGTCGCGGTCCAGATGAGATCCGACACGTTGTCGGTGATCAGGCGGTAGCATTCCTCGCTGGCGCGCAATGCTTCTTCGCTTTGGCGGCGAGAAACGACGTTGCGAAGCGTGGCCGGCAGGATGGTGAGATAGTTGCGGTCGTGGTCCTTGATCAGATAGTCGTAAGCTCCCAGACGCATCGCCTCGACGGCCACCTCCTCGTTGCCCTCTCCGGTAAGGAATACCGCCGGCGTGTTGCCGAGTTGGGGTAAGAGATCCAGTCCGGTGCCGTCTCCCAGCAGGTAGTCCAAGAGCACGGCATCGTAGGTCGACTCGGCAAGCCGCGCGGCGCCCTCGGCACAAGAGCCGGCTTCCGTCAGATCAAAGGGAAGCGCGCACGCCTTGACGTGACGCCGCACGGCCATGCGGTCCACGCGATCGTCGTCGATCAGCAGAATTCGCAGTCGCTGCTCACTCATGGTGTGTCGCCTTCGTCGGCCAAATCAGCAGGGCACCTGTTCGTTCAGACTCCAATAAAGGTCAATGACCTTGACCGTCTCGATGAACTGGGCGAAATCGACCGGTTTGACGATGTAACCCGCTACGCTCAGGTTGTACGTCTCGACCAGATCCGACTCGTCCTTCGAGGTGGTCAGCACGACGACGGGGATACGCTTCAGCGCGTCGTCCTGCTTGATTGCTTGAAGAAACTCGATGCCGTTCATCACCGGCATGTTGAGATCCAGGAGAATCAACCCCGGCAGCGCTGCGGACGTCCGGTCGGCATACTCTCCCCGGCCGTAAAGAAAATCCAGCGCCTCTTCGCCGTTGCCCACGACGAAGAGTGGATTGCGGACTTTGTTTTCCTTGAACGCCCGCTTCACGGTCTTCACGTCGATCAGATCGTCTTCAACCAGCAAGATGGGAACTTCACGTTTCATCAGTCGCTTCTCCAAGAGGGATATTTCCAATAAGTGCGCTTCAAATGGCGACGGAAGCCGCAATCGCGAATTCGGCCGTGAGCGGCTCGCCGTGCTCTTCGGGCGTGGCGGTGGCTCGCGGCTCGGCGTTACGCTGTTCGATAGTAAAGAAGAACTTGGTGCCCTGGCCCACCGTCGACTCGACGCGTACCCGGCCTCCGTGTCGCTCGGCAATGGTCTTGACCAGGGAAAGACCGATTCCGCAGGCCTCGCGTTCGTCTCGCGGTTTCAGACTCTGGAAAACCTTGAAAATGCGCTCGAAATGTTTCTCCTCGATGCCCACGCCGTTGTCCTCGACGCAAAATTCGATGACGCCACCCTCTTGCCGGCAAAAGACCAAAATACGGCCCGTTGGCTTGTCCATGTGCTGAATT
>JABMRP010000122.1 GCA_013202535.1 Planctomycetota bacterium | reverse complement strand
TGGTTCGTGTGGAAGCCATAGTAGCCGACGTTCTTTCCGTCCTTCACGCCGTCGCAGCCTCCGACGGCGTCTTCCTCGGGCGTGATCTTTCCCGCGGTGTTCCCCTTCGCTCGCCCCCGTTCCTGCAGCAGCCAGTCCGCCTCGATTTGTTCCCGGCGAAGCGAATTCTGCATCGGCTGCTCGCCACCGCTCACCGGTGAGCAGAACGCCGCGAGCAATATCAAGAAGAACGCCCAGACGGTATGTGGCATCGCCTTCATGAAGGGACCTCCTCTGTTTCCATATTGAACCCCCGGAGCGATTCCCCGACTCTTCGTGGATCGGCGAAGTCTCATCGCAAGCACTCCCGCTCCGTCTTGCGAAAACACGAACGCCGCACTGCTGGCCAGCAGGAATATGCTCGTGTCAATCTAGCCCATCGTCGAGGCCGTGTCTTGTACGATCCGTGCTTTTTTTGGTATAATCGGACCATGAAGAGCATGCCCCCCGAAGAGTGCCAAGAGCTGTTTTTCGGAAAGAATCCCGGCCTTCGCAGCGTGCTGCAACTGATGAGCAGTGTCCGGGACGCCTCATTTTTCGTCAAAGACGCCAAATGCCGCTACGTGATGTGCAACGCCGTTCATCTGGCCATCTACGGCTTGCAACACGAAAGGGATCTGGTGGGCAAGGTGGCGGGACATTACTTCCCCGACTTGCTCGCGACCGCCTACGAGGCCGAAGATCGCCGCGTGCTGACATCGGGTCAACCCATTCGGAATGAAATCTGGCTGGTGCCCCGGATCCATAGCATTCCCCGCTGGTTTGTCGCCAGCAAATCGCCCCTGTTCGATCCCCGAGGCAAAGTCATGGGCTTGGCCGGCCTGTTGCAGCCGATCGCCGCACCGGAACACCAGCAGACCCACTTTCAAGAACTCCAGCGGGTCGTGGAATTCCTCGAAGAGAGCTTCGTCGACGAGGTGACGGTCAAGCGACTGGCGGAGATTGCCGGGCTTTCGGTGACCCATTTCAACCGGCGTTTCCGCCAGTTGCTGCGTCTGTCACCCATGCAATACGTGGAATCGCTGCGAATTCACGAATCGCAGCGACTGCTAGTCACCACCGACCAGAGCGTCGGCCAGATCGCCGTCGCGGCAGGGTTCTACGACCAGAGCCACTTCACCAAGCGGTTCCGGAAGACGACCGGGATGACGCCGCTGGCTTACCGGAAGCGTTTTGGGAAGAATCAAGCAACGGATGAAGTGAGAGGTTAACGTTATACCCCAGTGTTCCGCCGTCGCGAAACGTGTGGCGAGGACGCGATCACGATTCGATACGCGGACGGAACGTTGAACGTCGCCGGAACCGAAGTCCCGCTGAAACTGGACGGCGACTCCAAAGGCCTCTGGTTACATCTATTCCTCGACAAGTCGGTTCTCGAACTGTTCATCAACGACGGCGCGACCAGCGTCACCCGCGTTGAATACCCCGGTGAAAAGAACGTCGGCGTTTCCGCATTCGCCGAGAACGGCGGTGTTACTCTGAAATCGCTCGACGCGTGGGAAATGAAATCAATCTGGTGATGAAAGGACAATGTGACAGGCTCCGAATCACCATTTGGTCCTGGTGCGATCAACTCTGTGATTGGGAAATCGAATTTCCTGTCCGTCAAAGGAAGTGACACAAATGCGCAAGATTGAGAAACTTATTGTGACCGCAACTGTAGTGCTCGGAACCGTCGTCATCACTCAGGCGCAGGATGAGACGTTCCCTGAGTCACCCTGGAAACCGGAGAAGCGGCAGCAGCGGCTACGGCGGGCACGAATGCAACTACGTCTGGCCCTACTGGAACAAGAACCCCGAGGCCTTGAATCGCTATGCCGCGTCTTGTGGGAGAAGCACATCAAGAACACAGAAACCGGCCAGTTTAACCGGCATTCCACGGACAACGGCGTCGGCATGGAGTTCCCACAGCCAGGCTCCTGCTTGATGGATATCTGGGCTCGTGAATACGCAGGCAGCGGCGACCCGGCGATGAAGGAACATGTTCAGACCCTGCTGAACCTCTACCGGTCCATGCGTCATCCTGATACCGGTGCGATGTCCTGGTGTACCCAAGAATCGGAAGTTCGTCGTGAAAAGTCGATAGTGCAAATGAATCTGTATATGGCTACTGCTCTGCAGGGTGCAGCCAGCCATGTAGAAGAACGTGACCCCAACTTGGCTGAGGATCTGCGTAAGTTCGTGCGTTATATCGCTTTCAGCGTTCCGTTATTGTCCGGCGGATTCTCGCCCATCCACTCGACGGCCTTGGCTTGCCAACGTCGTGCGGCCTCGTGGTGGCCGGCTCGTTCGGTAGCGCGGGCCAGATACGAACATCGCACGGCTTCGACGCTGGAACGGACCTTGCGGTTACTGCTCATCGAATAGCTCTCTTTCGGTGTCTACTCCACCAGCATTAGGGCGAGATCGTCGACGAGGCTTTCGGTCAACGGATCGTCGTCATCGTCGTCTGTCGAGTCGAGGTCGAACATGGACAGCAGGGCCAGGTCGGCGGCGGTCTGCGAGGAAGCAGCGACGGCCGGGGGGCTGTCGGGTTAGCGATCAGCGACCAGTCGTAGAGCGTGCCTCGCTTGCGATCTTTCAACGTGTCGGTGATCTCCAACGTCCAGGTGCCCGCGTGCTGGAGCGTCGTGACCTCGGGAATCACCACGCCGTAGACCAGATCGCCCGAATCGAGCGACGATGCCGGATTCAGGGCAGTTCCATTGGGATCGATCAACCAGACTTGCAGGTTCGCCGCGTCGGCGTGCGTGAGATCGATTCGCACGTTCAACGCGACGATCGGGTCGTCGAACGTCGCCAGAACCGTCGAGGTGACCGTTTTCATGTCGCTAATTCGCGCCGAGTCGCCAGAGCTGTTATAGACCCGTTCCAGTGAGGCTTCTTCCACGGTGATGGTTGCCGTTGCGGTGTCAGTATTGGAGGCGCTGTCGGTGACCAGGAGTCCCACGGTCACGCTTGCACCCACGGACAGCCCAGCGGCGTCGAAGGTCGGCGATACGCCCACTTCATCGCCTCGGGCGGCACCGTTTTCGGTCTCTCCGAATATGCCGTCACCATCGAGGTCCCACGCGTAGCTGAGCGTCTCGCCCGGCAAATCGGGATCGGTGCTTCCCGAGGCGTCCAAAACCACGGTATCATCAGGGGCGACCGTGTAGGAACCTCCCGCATCGGCAGCCGGCGAGTCCTGCACCGGGTTGACCGTGATCGTCACCGTCGCTTCGGCCGAGTCATCCTGCCCATCGTTGGCCACGTAGGTGAAGCTGTCGGTGCCGTTGAAGTTGGTGTCTGGCGTGTAGACGAACGATCCGTCCAGGTTGAGCGTCACCGATCCGTTGGACGGGGCAGTCATCAGCACGGCCGTCAACGCCCCCGGGCCACCGTCCGGGTCGGTGTCATTGGCCAACACACCGTAAGTCGCGTCAACCGTTAGCGGGAAGTCTTCATCGACCACATAAAGGGCCTCATTGGCCGACTCCGGATCGTTCCCTGCCACCGGCGCATCATTCGGCGGCGAGTTGTCCGGCATGACGGAAAGGTAGACGACGGTATCGTTCGACCGGTAAACAGACTGCCCGTCGGAGGCTTTGTACTGGAAACTGTCAATGCCCAAGAAGTCCGGGTCCGGCGTGTAAGTGAACGAGCCGTCTGTTTCATTGAGCACCAGCGTTCCGTGCGCCGGGTCGGTATGCCAGTTGACAGACAAAACGTCCCTCTCCGTATCATTTTCAAACAGTCCGGAGTCAGGGCCCACATCCAGGGAAAGGTCCTGCCCAACCGAGTACCAATCGGCGCGCGCTTCCGGCGGCATGTCTTCGGCGGACTGCGGCACCTCGAAGCGAACGTTGATTCCCCACTGGTCGAGTGTACCGCTCACATGATTCTTGACGCGGTCGACGTACCTCAGTTTCCAGTCTCCCGCGATTTGCTTGAGATCGAACCTATCCAGGGATGTTGTTGGTCGGTAACTTCCGTCACTGGCATCCATTGATCCGTCGTAGGGAGCCGACCCCTCACTGATCGATAGGGCGGCGTCCTGATCGAAGACCGTATGGGCCAGATTGGCCCCTTGAACTTCGCCGGATTCGTGGGTTAGTAGAGGCATCGAGTAGCCGGCGCCAATCCATGTCACAATCAGTGTCAGGTCCAGATCGGAGACACTGCCGTGGGTAACCTCCACCCACACGTCAAGATCCAAGATCTCATACTGATGCATGGGCGGGTCGGCGGTGGGAAAGGATTGGGGGATATTAGACCCAACCGTCCTAATCGTGTGTTCGTGGATACGCGATCCCACGTCTGTCCAGTAGCCGAAAGCGTCGTTGGGCAGGAACGCCCCAACCTCGACGCCGGTGACCACGTTCGTGTCGGCAGTAAGGGTAACCTGCCGAGCGGTCGTATTTCCCGTTTCCAGGTCCAGCGGATCGCTCGTCTTCCAGCCCTCCTTGTCCACGCCGAGCGTATACGTCCCGGGAGCCAGATTACCGAACGTGAACTCGCCGCGCGTGCCAAGT
>JABMRP010001218.1 GCA_013202535.1 Planctomycetota bacterium | reverse complement strand
TGCGTGCCGCGTCCGTAAGGCACGATCACCATCCGGCCGGCAACGACCGCCGAGGCGACGGCGACCCAGTTGGCCTTGCGATCGGGGTTGAAACCGCCGCACGACCACAGGAGCTTGCCGTCGGCCGCGCGGTGTGCCGTTACGTGCTCGGCTCCCCAGACCACGATCGCCTGGCCGCCCTGATGGTCGATCACGATCGGCGTGGTGTAGGCGTGATCGCCCTCAATGGGGCAATCGTACTCGCGATCGACTTTCCAGGCCAGTTTCCCGGTCTGCTTCTCCAAGGCGATGAGGAACGATCCGCCCTCGTGCATGACGGCGGCGATTACGTGCCGCCGGGTAAGCACGGGCGAGGTGCCGATATCCCAGTAGAGCGTATCGCGGCCGAATCGCTCTTGCAGATTTGTCTGCCAAAGGAGCTTGCCGGCGAAGTCGAGACCGGCCAGCGTGCCGCTTTTGTAGTACGCAAAAACAAACTCGCCGTCGGTCACCGGCGACGGATTGCATCCCGATCCGTTGCGATGCTTGCCGGGCCGTTCCTTGGCCAGGGCCGTTTGCCAACGCGTCTTGCCCGACCAATCGAGACAGACCACGGCGTCCCTTCCGTCGACCGGCGCGGTGAGGATAATGTTCCCGTCCCAGACGATGGGCGTCGAGCACCCCCGGCCGGGCAGTTCGATTTTCCACGCCAGATCCTTCTCGACCGACCAGTCGCCGGGGTAGTTGCCCTCCGTCGCGCCGCCGGTGAAACCCGCGCCCCGCCACGCCGGCCAATTGCCCGTAGACGGTTCGGCCGCACAGGCGGCGGCAGTGAAGCAGAGAATCCAGGCAACGGCGAGGGCGTGTTTGGTCATGGATTCCGTACCGGGGACTCTCGATCGGTCGTGTTGTCGGCGATGCGATTGGTCAGGCAGCCCGTTTCCGCCGCCGGCCGTACCATCCCAACCCCAGCAGGGCGAAAGCGGAAAGCACGAAGGTAGACGGCTCGGGAACGGCGGCGGCGCCGAGTCCCTCGATCACGATATTGTCCAGGAAGGCGTCGTTTTGGTTCTCGCGGTTGTGAAAAATCACCAGGTTCGTCGCGTTGTCGAAGCTATTGACGCCAGAGAGCGTGGCGGTGTTCGCCGGGTTGTCCGGATCGGTGATCGTGAACGTCACGTTGGTGCCGTCGTCGATCATCTCGAAATCATAGAACATGCCGGTCGTAATGAAGCCGACGGAGCCGTCGCCGTTGGCCAAGTCACCGCCGCCCTTTTGCCGGAGACGGAACTGGTTGACCCCCGGAAAGATATAGGCCTGGATGCCGTTGGCCAGCTCGTGGCAGCAGCCGCCGTCGCCGGTTCCGTCGGTTCGGGTGGTGATTTGGAGCATGTCGTCAAGGTTCGAAAACTGCCATTGGCCGGTGACGCGCAGCCCGAGCGGATCGGCCGGATCGAACTGTTGCGCCGTCTTGAGATAACCGCGTTGGTCGAGGTCGATTCGACCGCCCGATTCGGTCACGGCCGTCCCGCCCCGCGCGCTTGTGTCGATCGTCCACTTGCCGGCGATGGTTCCGTCGCTGAAGTTGTCGGCCACGTAGATGTTATCTCGGACCACGACGTTATCGAGGAAGGCAATATGCGACGAGCCGCTTTGCTCACGGTTATGGAACGCGATGAGGTCCTGTGCAAAACTATCCGTAACCACGCTCGACTGCACCGACGCAGTGCTCGTCGGCGCGCCGACCTCGGTCATCGTGAAGTACAGATCGGTCCCGTCGTCGATGGCATCGAACCGGAAGGTGTCGCCCTGGGCAACGGCGAGTGAGCCCGTCTTGGCGTTGGCGCCGACGCTCAGCGAACCGCCTCGGGATACGATGTTAGGTTGGGTCCCGTTGGTCCAATACTGAAACTCGATGCCGTTAAGCGTTTCGCCGGAGCCAGCCGTGGGGGCGCCGTCGCTGCGTGTGAGAATCTGCATCGAGTCAACACCGCCGAGCGCGTTGAAGGTCCACTCGCCGCTGATCCACACGCCGCCGGTCGCGGTCGGGTCGAACTGAGAGACCGTGTTGAGATGGCCGCGGTCCTTGAGCGTGATGTGACCGGATTCCTCCGTAACGCTCGCATAGGTCGCCTTGCCGCTGGGCAGATCGGTCCGCACGGCCCAAAGGGCCGCATCGAGCGAGTTATCGTTGAAATTGTCGTTCAACGCGATACTTGCCGTCGCCGGGCCAGCCAAGCTCAAGTAAAGAAGCACTACAATGGCCAAAGTAGCGGGTCGCAATACACTGCCATTCATCGGACTCTCCCTTGTCTGAACTTTCGCAGATTTCCGAGTAGATTTTGATAGTGAAAAGAGGACGGGGTTCCTTGTATACTTTGCGTGACTATCAGCGTCGCAAGACGCGCGCAAAGGACAAGGAGGTCCCCGCC
>JABMRP010001217.1 GCA_013202535.1 Planctomycetota bacterium | reverse complement strand
TTTTCCGCTTTCCGCTTTCCTTCCTCCCCCTCGACTTGTGTGCTACAATCACGGTCATCGAGTGGGGTCGCTATCGGGCAGCAACGCGCCCCGTTCGCATTCTCGGGTTGCTCAGCGGGCGCAAGTTGGAGCAAGTGAGATGGATTACGAACACATCCGAAACCAGCTTGGGTCCTTCCTGCACCAAGACTATGATCTCGATGCAGGGACCGTGCCACAGGCCGTCATTAGTGCAGTCCAGCAGAGCGATCTCACAACGCTGGTTAAGGAATTGACCCAACTTCAGGGTGAGAGCGAGGAGAAAATTCAGGAGGTCATGGACGCCCATGACGTATTCCTCTGGAGGCAAATCACTCCGAGGGAACTCCTTGTCACTATGAGAACATTGGCCGTTCTCTTCTTGGAAGAGAAGCGCCTCGAAGCGATCAACCGAGAGCGACGGGGGATAGAATAGAGAGGTCCAACAAAGCCATCGTACAGCTTCGTGTCCTTGGTGTCCTTGTGGTAAATCCGATCCGCACGGACGACAGGGCAATTGCAGGACCACGAAGACACGAAGGACACAAAGAACGAAGGAGGGGGGGTGAAAGTGGCCTGTCGATTCGGCAACCCGAAGCGTCAGCGAGGCCGTCTCTCCCGCCCTCGCTGACGCTTCGGGTTACTACTATTCGCGTCGCTATCCCAAAGGAGAAATACCATGGACATTCAAACGCTCACAAACTTCTTCATGTGGTGTACGATCATCAACGGGGCCCTGTTGGCCCTTTGGACCATCCTGTGCATGTTCCCATTGGATTGGGTATACCGCACGCACAGCAAATGGTTTCCCATTTCCCGAGAGACCTTCAACGTGGCCATGTACGGGTTCCTCGGGCTGTTCAAGATCTTCTTTCTGGTCTTCAATGCCGTTCCCTACGTGGCGCTGCTGATCATCGGATAGCCGCGCCGAGCGTTGAATCGGGTGCCATCGTACAACGAAACGCCGCACCGTCAGTCGCCTGCTTGAGCGGCCTGCAGAATCGCGTCGACCATCGCCGCGGCCGTGTGGGGCGAGGCTTCGGCGGACGGCTCGTAGCCCAAGTCGCGCAGGGCGGCGGAGGTCAAGGGGCTGATGCTGGCCAGGCGGGCGTTCTTCAGCGCGTCGCCGTAGAGACGGACCAGCGACTGGGCCGTGGCGGAACTGGTCACCGTGACCCAGTCGATCTCGTCGGAGGCCAGTTCGGCGGCCACGTTGGGATCGGCTTCCTCGACGTCGACGTTGCCGTAGACCACGATCGGATCGACCTCGGCGCCGGCGGCTCGCAGTTCGTCGGCCAGAAGCTGCCGACCCCGACTGGCCCCGGCCAGCAGGAAACGCTGCCCGGCTGCGTCGCCGGTCAAGATCGCGGCGAGCGCATCGGCATCGAACCGCTCGGGCACGACGTCGGCCCTCAGATGGTAGACGCCAAGCCGCTCGGCCGTTTTGGAGCCCACCGCCGCCAGTTTCACGCCACCCAGCCGTCGCGCATCGCCGCCAAGCCGGAGGAGGCGCCGCATGAAGTAATCGACCCCGTTCTTGCTGGAGAAAACGACCCAATGGTAACGGTCGAGGTTTTCCAGCGCCTCGTCGACCGGCGCCCAATCGGGCGGATCGGTAATGCGAATGGCCCCTTGGGTTACGGCGTCGGCCCCCAGCGAGGCGAATCGGTCGCGGAGCTTTTCGGATGTGCCCGGCGATCCGGCAACCAGGACGCGCGTGCCGAACAGCGGCCGAGCAGCAAACCAGGAGACGTCCGGAGCACGGTCGGCCACCTTGCCCACGACGAACAACGCCGGGGGGCGAATCTTCTTTTCCGCGATGACGTCGACGACCGTCTCCAGCGTACAACGAATCATCTGCTGCCGTGCCCAGGTACACCATCGAACGATGGCCACGGGCGTGTCGGCCGCTTTGCCGTTTTCCATCAGCGCCCGGCTCCAGACGTCGGCCTTGCGGACGCCCATGTAGAAGATAAGCGTACCGGGAAAATGGGCCAGCACGCCGAAGTCGAGGTGCGATTCGGCCTTGCAGTGGCGTTCCTGGCCGGCGATCAGCGCCACCGCCGACGCATCGTCGTGGTGCGTAATGGGAATCTCGCAATAGGCGGCCACCGCCAGACCGGCGGTCACCGCGGGCACGATCTCAAAGGGAATCCCCGCCGCTCGCAGCGGCTCGATTTCGTCGGCCCCGCGGCCGAAGACCGACGGATCGCCCCCCTTCAGCCGCACGACCGTCTTGCCCTCCTGGGCGCCTTGGAGCATGAGGGCAACGATTTCGTCCTGGCTGAGCATCCGCCCGCTGCTGTGATGGCCCAGGCAGACCAATTCGGCCGTGGCGGACGCATGATCCAACGAGGCCGGGTTCACCAGATAGTCGTACAGGACCAGATCGGCCCGGCCGAGGCACTCGACCGCACGTACGGTCAGCAGACCGGGGTCACCGGGACCGGCACCCACCAGATAAACGGTTGCGGGAGAAGGACTCGATACGCTACTCGAATTGGCAGTCGGCATGGGTACTCGGATTGGGGGTCACGTACTGGACGGGCTGGCACGGGGCGAAACCTTTCACTGTAGACAGATTCCGGCACAACGGCAAGTGGCCACACCCATGGGCCAGGTCAGGAGACCCGTGTCCGACGCGGGGCCTTTCCGCGGGGATTTATGGGTCCGCGGGGATTTATAGGATCGACATCAGAATCGCGCGAACGATATCGCCGATCGAGATGATCCCCACGACGCTCCCCCCTTCGATGACGGGAAGATGGCGGAAGTGGCTCTTGGTCATCAACGCCATGCACTCCTTGACGGTTTGCTCGGGCGAGATGGAGGTGACGCTGGCGGTCATCACTTCTCGGACCGGGGTCTCCTTGGAGGCCTTTCCTTCGAGGATGATTTTTCGGGCGTAGTCCCGTTCCGAGAAGATCCCGACCAGTGCCCCCGCCTCGATCACGGGCAGGGCGCCGATCTTCGCCTCGGACATCGTCTTGATCGCCTCGAAAACGGTGGCATCCGGCCCGATCGAATGGATCTGGCCACGCTTGAATTCCAGAAGTTCTCGAACGGTAATCTGTGCGGACATCACATGCTCCTTGCAAGAGGTAAGGGCATCCGTTGGGGCCGCAGCGATTGCTGAGAGATTTGCCCAAACGGCACACTAAAAACCCTAGGTATGCCTGCGGCGAAGTCAAGGGAAGAAGGGCCCGTGATGGCCAAAAAATCCTGAATTCGGAGAAAAATCAGAACAGATTATCGGTGCGTTGGTGGTATTCTTGACGGAATG
>JABMRP010001216.1 GCA_013202535.1 Planctomycetota bacterium | reverse complement strand
CTGGAGTTGCGCATTTTCGGCCAGAAGCTTGTCTCGCTCGGCCTGGCTCTGGAGCGTCTGGGCCCGCAAGGCGGCCAATTCCGCCTGCTGCTTCGCGGTGGCCGCTTTCAGAGCCAGCAACTGCTTGACCGTGTCCGACGGATCTTGGGCCGAGGCCCTTTGGGGCCCGATTAAGGAGCCGGCCAACAGACCGACGAGTAAGAGAACGACGAATCGCTGACTGAATCGCATCATGGCGTAATACCTCCCTTTGACGGATGAGACGATCCACGGCCGCTTGAAGTTCCACCGTTTTCCCGGATTTTTTGGGACGCGGGCCGAGTGCGACCACCTGAAGAGGGGGGTGGCACGCGAGACCCGGCTGGCAGAATGGTGGGCCGGCGCCGCGCTTGTCCCATCTTACGGGGTTGTGAGTGGAAGAACGCGAAAAAGGGGGAATGGGACTGACCGCCGGGGGGCTTGGCCGGTACAATGATGCAAGAGTGGGACGCGGGAACGGCCTGGAACGACGCCGTGGGGGGGGTGAATCGAACGATGTATAGTCGCTGGTTCAATTTGGCGATCTTCGTGCTCTGGGTGGGCATGATGACCTGGCTGGTCGTGGCCAAGGTGCTGCCGCCGCTACGGGAAGGCGATCCGCCCAGTTATCGCACGATCGTCGAGGCGCAGAAAGCCGATCCGCTGGTTTGCTGGCGGATGTCGTGGAACGACCGTTCGCTGGGCTGGGCCGTGTGTACCACGGAGGAGACCCGCGACGCGGTTTCGGAGATCGATTTCGTCGAGGTCCGGAGTTGGGTCCATTTCGACGAATTCCCCCTGACGGAGATGGCTCCCGGCTTGATCCGCGCGTTCTTGGGCCAAGTGGCCGCAGTGCCCGACGACGTACCGATGGACGTGCGGAGCATGGTGCGAATCGACTCGCTGGGCCATCTGACGGAGTTCGAGTCGACCGTCGGCGTCGATCCGACGCTGCACGCGGCCGAGGGCGTGGTCAAGATCCGCGGTCATCTCGAAGGCCAGCACCTGCGCGTGTTGGTCCAACTCGAGGGCCTTCCCAGGACGGTCGAGACGTATGTTCCCCGCAAGGCCCTGTTGAGCGACTCGCTTTCGCCGCAGACGCACCTTCCGGGTTTGCGAACGGGGCAGACGTGGACGGTGAAGACGTACAGTTTCCTTCGCCTGCCCGGTCTGCAGGACAGTCCGACCGAAGTGCTCCAAGCGCGGGTCACGGGCATGGAGCCGATCGACTGGAACCACGAGGTGCTGGAGACGTTCCTGGTGGTCTACCGATCGGACCCGGGCTCGGAACTGGGCGGTGCCGACACGACGCGCGCGCGGCTCTGGGTTCGGCCCGACGGGACCGTGTTGCGACAGGAGGTATCGCTTTTCGGCTCGAAGATGACGTTTGACCGCTTACCGGCCGCCGCCGCCGCCGAGCTGGCCGACATTGTGGGCGTCGAGCCGGTCGATGCCGGATGGTCGGCCGAACCGCCGACGTATCGCACGATGCTCCGCGAGTGGCCGGGCGAAGACGTCGCTTGCTGGACGACGGATTGGAACGGCGCCGAAGTCGGTTGGGCGGTCAACAGCATGACCAAGACCGACGGGCAGCCCACGCGACTGGACGCGCGCGTTCACTTCAACGAGAACCCGTTGATGGGAATCGTTCCGCCGGCGATTCGCACGTTGATTCGGGTGCTGGGTGATTCGCCTCAGCAGTTGCCCACCGATCTGACCTCGGCGATGACGATCGACGAGTCGGACCAGTTGACGGATTTCGAGGCGACGCTGGGGATCGGGCCGCTGACCCATCTCGTCAGCCTGCACGGCGAGATCGAGGGCGAGACGATGAATGTTTCGTCCTCCATGGCGATGATCCGCCAGAAGAGGGAAACCCAACTGCCGGAAGACGCGTTGCCGATCGACGTCTTGACCCCGCTGCCCTTGCTGCCGGCTCTGCACGGCCGGCTGAAGTGGCCCATGCCCGCGTTTACGCTGTTGGGGCCGGCCGGCGAGCCGGTGGAACTCCTTTGGGCGTCGGTCGAGGGGAAGCGGAAGTTTCCCTGGAACGACCGGTATTTGAACGTCTGGCACGTCGTGTTGAAAGCCGAAGACGGCGGCATCCGCGCCAGGCTCTGGGTTCGTGGCGACGGCATGGTGCTGAAGCATCAGGTTCGCCTGTTCGGCTCGACGATGACGTTCAATCGTCTGCCGCGGGATAAGATCGGCCCGGTCCGCGAGGCCGCGTTCGGCGCGCCGTCGGCCGCGACCGCCCCCGAGACGGAAACCGGCGAGGAACCGACTGCGGGCGGCGAGCCGAAGGCCGGCTCCGAAGCGGTGCGGGAGTAGTCGGTTCGGTGGCTCCGCCACGAGTTCTCCGCCGACCGGTTCCGCCGCGAGTCGTCGTGGCCTATAATGAGAACCGCCCCATCAATTGATCCACTTAACCAATCTGGTGCCATGCTCAAGCTGGAAGGCGTGACAAAGAACTACGGCTCGAAAATGGCCGTGTCGAAGCTGGATCTGACGATCCGGCCGGGCGAAGTCTTCGCCTTTTTGGGACCCAACGGGGCGGGCAAGACGACGACCATCAAGATGCTGGTCGGCCTCTTGCGTCCGACCGAGGGGACCGTGCGCATCGGCGGGTGCGATACGGCGACCGATCCGCGCCGCGCCGCCGCTTCCCTGGGCTACGTGCCCGACGAACCGTTCCTTTACGACAAACTTTCCGGGCGCGAGTTTCTCGAGTTCGTCGCCCGGATGCACGGACTCGACCCCGTCCTGGCGGCCCGGCGCATCGCCCGGGAAAGCACCCGCTTTTCTCTCGACGGTTTTCTCGACGATCTGTGCGAGAGCTATTCGCACGGGATGCGCCAGCGGACCGTTTTCGCGTCGGCACTGCTGCACGATCCGGCCGCGCTGATTGTCGACGAACCGATGGTCGGGCTCGATCCCAAGAGCGCACGGCTGGTCAAGGATCTCTTTCGCTCCCTGGCCGCGGCGGGAACGACCGTCTTTATGTCGACCCATACCTTGGCCGTGGCCGAGGAAATCGCCGACCGCATCGGCATCGTCGATCATGGGAAGCTGAAGTTTCTGGGCACGCTGGACGGTTTGCGCCGGGACTTGTCGCTGCACCATCGGTCGCTGGAGCATCTCTTCCTGGAAATGACCGACGAGACGAACGGGGCTGGTGCCGGCGAAGATGGTGCCGACGGAGACGGAAAACCGTCGGCCTCCGGCGCCCCGTTGCCGGGAACCACCTCGCCGGGAGCCACCGGATGACCGACACCCCATCTTCCGCCGGGCTTCCCCCCCCCGCCGGTGCCGGTCTGCTGAGCGTCGAGGCGGAAGCCCGCGCTTTCTGGAGAATGCGATTCCAGTTCGTCTCGACGCTGCTTCGCCAGACCCTCTCGCAGTCGCGGTTTCGCGTTTCGCTGGTCGTGTCGTTGAGCCTGCTGTTCTGGGCGGCCTTGTTCTGGTTGTTTTTCGACGGGTTTCTGTTCCTTCAGCAGGTCATGCCCCAGTCGTCGATGCACGATGAGACGGTGCGTGTTCTGTTCAACGTGTTCTTCATTTCCTTGTTGGTGATGCTCGTCTTTTCGGCGGGCATCATTCTCTACGGTTCGCTATTTCGGGCGCGCGAGATCTCGCTTTTGATGACGCTGCCGGTGCGGACCGAACGGATTTTTCTGCATAAGTTCCAGGAAGCCGTCTTGCTCAGCAGTTGGGGCTTTCTCCTGTTGGGCAGCCCGATGCTGCTGGCCTACGGAATGGTGCAGTCGGCCCCGTGGTATTATTACGCGATGCTGATCCCGTGCATGCTCGCGTTTGTCTATATTCCGGCCGGGCTGGGCGCCCTGTTCTGCTTTGCGATCGTGCATTATCTACCGCGCAGGCAGATGCGTCTGCTTCCCGTGGCGGGTATTCTCATCCTGGTGGCCGTCGCGTGGTGGGCCTGGGAGGTGATGGCGACGCCGGGGAGCAACCTGCTGACGCCCTCCTGGTTTCAGGAAATGCTGGAACGTCTGCGGGTCAGCGAGCAGCGTTTCTTGCCCAGTTGGTGGTTGAGTTCGGGATTGCTCGAAGCGGCCCGGGGCCAATGGTCGCAGAGCGTTCTGTTCTTAGCCCTGTTGATCTCCAATGCCCTGCTGCTGCGGCAGCTTGCCGTGGCCACCGCGGGACGAATCTATCGCTCGGCGTTCGATGCCGCTTGCGGCTCCCACGGTATCCGCCGGCGCGGCAACGTCGCCTGGATCGACCGGGCCGTCATGATCGCCACGCGGCCGCTCCCGCTGCAACTGCGGCTCCTGCTGGTCAAGGATCTGCGACTCTTTCGCCGCGATCCGATGCAGTGGTCGCAGGGTTTGATCTTCTTCGGATTGCTGGGGCTCTACTTCCTCAATATCCGGAAGTTCAGCTATTCCGGACATTACGTCGGGTGGGTCAACGTGATCAGCTTTCTCAATGTCTCGGTCATCGGCCTGATTCTCTCGACCTTTACCACGCGATTCATCTTCCCGATGATCAGCCTGGAAGCGCGACGGTTTTGGGTCCTTGGTCTGCTGCCGCTGCGCCGCGAGCGGCTTCTCTGGAGCAAGTTTCTCTTTGCCGCCGGCGGGTCGATCATCCCCTGCGTTTCGCTGGTCTTGCTCAGCGACGGCATGTTGCGCGTCGCGCCGGTCGTGCTGGCCAGCCACTTGTTGACGTGCGTCGTTCTCTGCGCGGGGCTTTCGAGTATTGCCGTGGGATTGGGCGCCAAGATGCCCAACCTCCGCGAGCAATCGCCGGCGCGCATCGCGGCCGGTTTCGGTGGCACGCTGAATCTGGTGCTCAGCACCGTCTATATCCTGGTCGTCGTTCTGCTCACGGCGCTGCCCTGCCATTACTACGTCCTCACCCAACATGCCCAACAGCACGATCTGGGCGGCGGATTCCTGAGCTTCCTGGCCGATCCCGCGCGTGCGAAGTTCTGGTTTTTCACCGGCGCCGGCGCCAGTCTTGTGCTGGTAATTCTGGCGACCGTGTTGCCGCTGCGCATGGG
>JABMRP010001215.1 GCA_013202535.1 Planctomycetota bacterium | reverse complement strand
GACTTCGCGGTCGACTTTTCGCCGGCGAAGCAGGTGACTTTGCCGTCGATGGTGGTGAGGTAGAGGCGGCCGGCGGTGGCGGCCAGGCCGTCGAACACCGGCGGAGCGTCGAGTGGGTATTCGGCCAATACGGTGCCATCGGTGGCCGAGACGGCCAGGAGCATTGACGCGGGCTGTTCGTCTGCCGGGCCGAGCGGGTCGGCCGCGCTGACCGTGGGGCCGGCCACGAAGAGGACCTCGCCGCTCAGGAGCATCGCCCGAACTTGGATGGGCAAGGCGTGAGCCCATTGCTCGGTTCCCGCGGCGCGGTGGGTCGCGAACAGCCGGTAGGCGCCGTCTTGCAGCCGGTTCGACCAGTGGAGCAGTTTCCGGCCGTAGCCGAAAATCGTCGCGTCGTTGAAGACCAGCAGGCGGCCGAAGACGAGGTTCTTGTCGCGGCGGCTGCAACCGGTGGCGATGGAGCAGCGGGTGCCGAAGATCCAGTAAGACCGGTGCGGCCACGAGTCGTCGAGAAAGTCGGTCAGCGTGAACAGATGGTCGGTGCCCTGCTTCAGCCTCTCGCCGCCGGGGTCGAACACCATGTCGCGCAAGTAGACGTGGCCCTCGTCGGCGGTGAGGATATCGGCGCGAGCGCCGGGCATGACCGCGGGGGCCGACTGCGGCGGCTGTCTGCCCGTTTGCGGATCGGGGCTGAAGATGGGCGTTTGCGATAGAATCTTACCGGTGTCCGGCTCGATGCGATGGAGATCGATCCCGCCGTCCAGGTACGACGATCGGCCCGAGGTGCAATAGACCACGTCGTCGCGGACCAACACGCTTCCGGGGACCGGCGATACGGATTCGAGCTGCCCGTCGACCACGACGCGCCGCTGCCGGCGAGCCGCTTGCCGGCGCCAGGCCAACACGCCGTCGGACGCCCGCACGCTGTACACAAATCCGTCGCGGCATCCGAAGATCGCCTGCCCTTTGTGCAGCGTCGGCGGCGAGTCGACTCGGGCGCCGGCCGTGAAATGCCAGGCCGGCTCGCCCGAATCGGCGTCCAGCGCGACCACTTCGTGCCGGTCCACCGCGGCGGCGAACACCTTGCCCCCGGCCACCGTGGGAGCGGTAAGCTCACCGCCGATCTCGGTCTGCCATCGCCGTTGCAAGACGGCCGGCACGGCGGTTCGCGTATGGCCGCTTCGTTGGCCGTCCCCGCGATAGGTCGCCCAGTCTTCGGAAACCACAGAAGGGCGAGAAGCATCCGGCGAACCATACGCGGGCCCTTGCTCCCATCGCGCCGGTGATTCCGCTTCCCGCTTTCCGCTTTCCGTTTTTCCGGCCGGGGCCAAGGCGCTGAACCCTGTCAGCTTAGCCGTCATGTAACAGCCGCAGGCATGAGGCGGCGTGTAGAGGAGTCCGTTGCAGGGCATGACGCCGTACCGACAGCCGCCGCGTGCCCAGCTATGCCACAAAACGTCGCCGGTGGCCAGATCGATAAACTCGGTCCCTCGCCGGCCGCCGAGGATGTAGCGATCGGTAGCCTTGTTGCTGTAGCAGCGATGATGGTGGCCCGGGTTTTCCGGCTCGATGTGCATGAGGATTTCGCCCGTGGCCGGATCGCGCTGGGTAACGAAGTAGGGTCCCCAGGCGGGGCTCCTTTTCCCCTCGATCGGCTTGAACCCGCCCAGGCATAGCGAGCCACCGGCGACGAAAACGTCGCGAAAATCGACCAGCGAGGCGGCCTCGGTCCACAGTGTCTCACCGGTCTCGGCCGACAGGGCCGTGACGGTCTTGCCACCCGCGCAGAAGACGCGGCCGTCATGCACCACGCGTAGCTTGGCGGGCGGCGCCACGGACCACCGTTGCCGTCCGGACTTCAAGTCGAGACAGACGACGTCCTTCCCGTTCTCGTAAAAGGCCCGATCCGCGTTGGCACAGAGACTGAGCGGGCGCAGCCCGGCAATTTCGGCGCCGGTTTTCTTCCACAGCAGCCGGCCCGAATCGGCATCGATCGCCAGCACCGATTTCTCGCCCCCCGCCTCGGTTGCACGAAGGCGCTTCACCAGCGGTTCGGCCGTTTCTCGTGCATACAGGGGAGACCCCTTCTGCTCGACGAGTCGCGCCCATCGCGCCAACTCGTCGGTTCGCTGGGACGTCACGTTTTGAACGGCCAGCAGCAAGACACGGTCGTGACAGACGATTTCCTCCGTGCCGCGCGTGTTTTCGTATTCCTCGAGAACGTCGCCCGTCGCCGCGTCGAGGACACTCAGCGGCGCGTGAAGCCCCAGGGTGACGTAGACGCGATCGCCCACGGCCACGAGCCGGCGTTGAAGTTGCGGGGGCGATTGGCACCAGTTGACGATATGCGGAAACCACGTCGCCACGGACCGCTTCCAGAGCAGCGT
>JABMRP010001214.1 GCA_013202535.1 Planctomycetota bacterium | reverse complement strand
GTCATCGGGGTTTTCTGCGAGGGGTTTTGCAGCGATGTAGCGTCGAACCTCACGGAAAGCATACCTCTTGCCGGTGCGGTTCGGAAGCCGGGGGCGAGATCGTGTACGATGGCGCTGCGAGGCCGTCGATCATCCCGCATCGACGGGCTCGGAAGCCCATCGTACCGACGGGACGGTTTCGGCGAATGTTTACCCCACCCGGCGATCTCACCCAAACGCCGCAATCGGCTTGCAGTTCCTTGGGGGGGCGGGCACCCTCGCTCGATTTCGCCATCCAGTTGAGTTGGCGACCCGCCGACCTTATAATGAAGTGCTTGGCGGAACGCGATGGAAGGCATCAGGGAGGCGGCCCCTTTGGGCGCCGATCCCACGACGGGCGACGTTGCCCCCGTGCGCCCATTTCGCCTCTTGGCCCGTTTTCTTTTCCCCGCGTCGGATGAGACTCCCCATGAGCGAAGTGCGCGACGAGTGTGGTGTTGCGGCGATCTACCATCTGCCGGGCCGGGGCGCCAGTCGTCTATGCCCTTCCCAGGGACCGGAGGAAGTCTCCCGACTGGTGCCTCGCATGCTGCTGGACATTCAGAACCGCGGCCAACTCTCGGCCGGGTTCACCACCTACAACCCGGAACGAAGCCAGCGGATCGATACCCACAAGGACGTGGGAATGGTGAACGAAGTCTTTCGGCTGAACCACCGGGGGAAGTACGACGCGCTGATGACCGAATACGCCGGCCGGGCGGCCATCGGCCACGTTCGCTACGCCACCTGCGGCGCGGACGACCGCAGCTACGCGCAGCCGTTCGAGCGGCATCATCTGAAGAAACACAAGTGGTTCAGCTTCGGCTTCAACGGCCAGTTGGCCAACTTCATCGATCTGCGGCAGACGCTCCTCTCGGATCACGACACGCATCTGGCCCGGGAAAGCGATACCGAGATCATCATGCACGAGATCAGCGCCGCGCTGGCCCTGGGCCGCCGGCCGCCGCTGATCGACGTCTGCCGCCGTCTGGCCGATAAATTCGACGGCGCGTACAGTATGGTCTTTCTCAACGCCCTGGGCGATATGTTCGTCGCCCGCGATCCGTTGGGGATCAAGCCGCTGTGCTACGCGGTGGAAGGTCCCCTGTTTGCGGCGGCCAGCGAGAGCGTGGCGCTGTTGAATCTGGGATTCGCGCCGGAGTCGATCAAGTCGCTGCTGCCCGGTCAGGTTGTCACGGTGATCGACGGCGTGCTGGAAGTGCGGCAGTTTGCCCCCAGTCTGCGGCGGGCGCACTGCTTCTTCGAGTGGGTTTACTTCTCCAACGTGGCCAGCACGCTGGACGGGCGGAGCGTTTACCTGGCACGCAAGGCGCTGGGCGAGGAGTTGGCCCGGCTGGAAGACGTGCCGCTGGACGAAGACACGATCGTCGTGCCCGTTCCCGACACCAGCAAGGCGGCCGCCGACGCCATGGCCTACAAGCTCAAGGTGCCGTCGGTCGAAGGGCTGATCCGCAATCGGTACAGCGGGCGAACGTTTATCGAAGGCGGCGGCAGCCGGCGAAGCAAGGCCGAGACCAAGTACACCCCCCTGCGTGAAGTCCTCCGAGGTAAGCGCGTGTTGCTGGTCGAGGATTCGATCGTTCGAGCGACCACGCTGGAGGTGCTCATCGAGCGGATTCGGCGGTTGGGTGAACCTCGCGAGATCCATGTGCGGGTGGCCTGTCCGCCGATCACTTCGCCGTGCTTCTACGGCATCGACATGTCGACCATCGGCGAGTTGTTCGCCCCGCGGTATCTTCCGGACAACCAGTTGACCGAGGCGGCGCAGGCCGCGATGGCCGCGCACTTGGGAGCCGATTCGCTCCGCTATCTGCCCGTCGAATCGATTGCCCGGGCAATCGGGCTCGATTCGGATCAGCTTTGCCAGGCGTGCATTACCGGTGAGTATCCCACGCCGTGCGGCCGGGAGCTTGCCCAAATCGCCCGGCAGAACCACCAGAGTCAGGTCTCCGGCCGAACCTACGAAGCGGTGGCCGAGCCGTAATCGGTGTGGGAGGGGTGCCATGGGCGGCTTGTCCGCCCTTGTCTTCTGGGGATTCGGCAAGGGCGGGCAAGCCGCCCATGGCACCCATTTTGATCGATGAGATCGCGAGAAAACCGGCCTACGCCAGCGTGTCGAGCCGCGATTCCATGCCGATGGCCTGGATCGTGGCGAATTTCTCCAGCCAGGCGACCCGTTCCGCCACGCCTTCCAGCGCCTCGGCCACGCCGGCGGCCTGCTCGGGATCGTCCAGCCGATCCTGAAGATCGAAGAGCGAGCGGCGGTAGAATTGCAGCAGATTGAGCGGTTCGTCGGCATCGACTCCAGCCAGATCAAGATCGAGCCGCACCAGGGCCAACTCCTGCAGTTCCCGATCCGACACGGCGCCGGACTGGTGGAGTTGCTGGATCATCTCGGAGAATTCTTGCGGCGAGATGTCGGTCACGTCGTAGTCGGCCAATACTTCGTGAAAGGCGGGGGCAATCGGACGCGTCGTTCCCACGGCGTCGAACATATCGGCCGGTTCGACGACTCCGCCACTCTCCACGCGCTCGGTTCGCTTTTCATAAGCGGTCGCATCGGATAGCCCCCCAAGCACTGGATTAACTTGCATCGGCTCGCCATCTCCTTCGGATCGTTTCGACAGAACACAGCACACCCGCCGGGAAGAGGGGTGATGGGCACCTTCCGCCTCCCAGGCAACGCTCGTCGACAATGCAACTGCCGCGCCAAATGTATACCGGTAGTCGATCAAGACGCCGGCAGGCCGTCGCAACCCGTGATAAGAGAATGCGTTGCGAATTCCGGGGACTTTTCCGCCGTGACCCCGGCTGGCCCATCGCCAAGACCCGAAACGGGCAACAAGTGCCGACGCCCCGGCAGAAGTTGCCGCTGCAATTACCCGTACGCCCCCATGCCGAAGAAGAGGCGCTTCTTCAGGAAGCGGTAGACCCAGTAGTCCTCGGGAATCTCCTCGCCGGGCAGATGGTGGCTGTTGCGCGATGTGCCGGCGTCGATCTCGGCCACGGCGTCGCGGCCGCTGTAGTCGACCGCCGATTGCGAGCGAATATACTCGGCCAACGCTTGCGGATGCTCCAGAATGACACACCCTCGCGTTCGCTCGGTGACGAACTTCTGGAAGCCCGTCAGGAATTCACTGCCGCGAATCGTCTCGTACAGATCGCCGTCGTCGACCGTCTCGCGGGCAAACGAAAGCGGCGGGCAGGGTTCGATACTCCCCCGCGGACCGATGTGGCAACTCAATCCCAGCGCCGCGGGGCAAACGGCCTGCCCCTCGGCCGTCCAATAGGTATCGATCAGGATAATCGGGTGCTTGCGACGCAACTGCATCAGCCGCCGGCGCATCTCGGTCACCTGCTCGGCCGGCACGCAAAGCTCCGGCGCCGGGTCCGCTCCCACCGGCCGAAAGATGTAGTACCACAGGTACATCGCCCCCCGGTCGATGAAGTGCTGGACGTACTCGTCGGACATCACTTCGTCGAAGTTTGCCCCGGTCACGGTGGTCGCTATGCCGTAGAGGATCTTCTCCTGTTGCAGGTTGCGAAGCCCCCGATCGACCTGCTGGAACACGCCCGGGCCGCGCCGCGCGTCGTTCTGCTCCTCCATCCCGTCGATGCTGACCAGCGGGGTTACGTTGCCCAACTTCCGGATCCGGGCGGCGGCGGCTTTGTCCAGGGAGATGCCGTTGGTGATGATCTGGAAGTAGCAATTGCCGTGGCGGGCCAACAGATCCCAAAGGCCCGGGTAGATCAACGGCTCGCCGCCCAGCAGGGTGTAGTAGTAGGTCTTATTCCGCCGGCCGCTGGCGATGATCGCGTCGACCTGCTCGGCCGACAAGCTGCTCGGCGACCCACCGGTGTCGATCCAGCATCCGCGGCATCGCAACGTGCAGGCATTGGTCAGCGCCAGCATGAGAAACGGCGGCGACAGCTCCCCCCGCTTCGCCCGCCGCCGATAGACGCGCATCGTCCGCATCGCCTTGAAAATCCAAAGGTAGCCTGCCTTGGCAAGCAATCGGGGCGAGATTTCCGTGGCCGTACGCCGGGCGAGTTTCAGAAGCATGGGGAATCCGGTTGACGGGGATGGATCGGTTTGCCAACGGACTATTGTACCAACCGCGTACGCTGCCGGCCCATCGCACCGCCCATCGTCGGGGGGCGAAACTCGACAGGACGTGTCGATCTACTTAAACTGAAGTTTAGCCCAGGCACTTGTGCCCGGCGTTTTGAAGCACGGTCATTCCCGATTTCCCCTCCCAACGCCGGGCACAAGTGCCTGGGCTAAACAGCCGCCCGCCCATGAATGATCCCACCCGACTCCGCCGTGCTCATGAAACGGCCCGCGACCAACTGCTGGCCGCGCGGAATGCCGACGGTTATTGGGTCGGTGAGCTTTCCAGTTCGGCCCTGTCGACCGCCACGGCGGCTAGCGCGTTGGTGCTGGTCGACCGGCATACGCCCGGCGCGTCGGACCATAGCCCACTGATCGACGGGGCGCTGCAGTGGCTCGCTCGATGCCAGAACGCCGACGGGGGCTGGGGCGATACGGACAAGAGCCATTCGAACATTTCGACGACCATGCTGGTACGCGCCGCCTTCCATCTGGCCGGCGCACATACGGCCCACGAGGCGATGCTGGCCTCAGCCGAGCGGTACATCGAGACCCAGGGCGGGGTATCCGGTTTGCGCAAACGATACGGCCGGGACAAAACGTTCGCCGTTCCTATTTTGACCAACTGCGCGTTGGCCGGCTTGGTCCCCTGGAGCGAGGTCTCGCCGCTGCCGTTCGAGTTGGCCGCTTTGCCGCAATCGGTTTTTCGTTTTCTCGGGCTGCCCGTGGTCAGCTACGCCATTCCCGCGCTGGTGGCCATCGGTCTGGCTCGATACGTCCACCGCAAACCGCGTAATCCGCTCACTCGGCTGGTGCGACGACTGGCCATCGGGCGCAGTCTGAAGACGCTCGGCCGGATGCAACCGACCAGTGGCGGATTCCTCGAAGCGACGCCGCTGACCAGTTTCGTGGTGATGAGCCTCGCCGGGTCGGGGCGCGCCGATCATCCGGTCGTTCACCGCGGCGTGGAGTTTCTCGTCGATTCGGTCCGGCCCGATGGCTCCTGGCCCATCGACACGAATCTGGCCACTTGGGTGACGAGCCTGGCCGTCAACGCGCTGAGTGACACTCGATGCACCGCGACGTTCGACTGGCTCCTCTCCTGCCAACATCGACAGCCTCATCCTTTTACCGGCGCGGCGCCCGGCGGTTGGGGTTGGACCGATAAGAGCGGCGCGGTCCCCGACGCCGACGACACCCCCGGTGCC
>JABMRP010001213.1 GCA_013202535.1 Planctomycetota bacterium | reverse complement strand
CGAACCCATTGAAAGTTGTCCCAATGTTCCTGGCCGCGTTTCTGATTGTTCTGCGAGACGTCGGCAAAGTCGTACCGCTGGGGGTGGTCCAGCGTGCGGCGATGGCGCTCGGACTTGAGGTCCCAGTCGTCCCACATTTCGGTCACGCAGACCGTCTTGCCCGCCGCGGCTGCCTGCGTGCGAATCCGCGCCGTCCAATAGACGGCCCAGGCTTCGTCCGCCTTGGTCTCGTTGTCGATGCAGTAGAGTACGTGGTCGTACTTCAGCGAGCGGGAAAGCAACTGGTCGACGAACCGCTGCTGATACGCGAGCACGACGGCGTTGTTGCGTTGCGCCGGCGTGGTGAAGAAGAACGGCTGCCGGTTGAGGCACGGATGGTCGGGATAGCGCTGGGCGAAGCCCGACTGCTGGTACGTGTAGTTGACGTTGTTGGCGGGGTTGTACGGATGGCGTTGCCAGCGGCCGCTGTCGCGGTGGTCGGTATAGTCGAAGCGGTCCCAGATTTCGATCTGGACGATAATCTCGCGCTCGGCCGTCAGCCGCAGCATCCGCTCGAAACGGTCCCAGTAGGCCGGGTTCCACTGCCCCAGATCGTAACGCCCGTCGGGCAGCCGCTTGAAGGCATACAAATTCCCTTCGTCGCGGTCGGACATCGTATTGCGGATGTAATTGGCCCCGGCCGTCTTCATCCGGTCGAGGTGTTCCTCCAGATCGGGGATCTGGAACAGGTTGTCGTCCTGACTCGCACCCAGCAGAAAGACGGGCTTGCCCTTGTACTGCCAGTAGAACGGGTTCTTCTCGTACGGGCGGATCCGGTCGGCATCGCCGGCCAAGCCAACGTCACCGGCGATCACACCACCGAAGAAGAGGGTGACGGTCGCCGCGAAACAACATCGACGTGCGTTCATGGTTTCGGTGCCCTTTTTCAACGGGTTGTTAAATCACCGGTCCGTACCTCGGGCCCAGTGTCGGGGCGAGGCGCCGGCCGTAGGCCAGCAGATCGGCTCGCTCGGCGTCGGTCAGCGGCTTGTACGCCCGGGCGAATTCAACGTTTTGGATGGCCTGTTCGACCGTGTACGGCCCGACCACCGCCGTGCCGACGCCCTCCAGATCGAGCCCGTAGGCCATGGCCTTGGACAAGTAGCCCGGCTCGGTCGCGCAGCCGACGTGGCCGCTGCGGTGGTTCTTAAAACCGCCCTTGATGCCCGCGTAAACCTTCATCGCCGCGGTGCCGACGTTTTGCTTGCGGCACTCGGGCAGGACCTCGTTCTCGAAGCCGTAGATGTTGCGGTCGGCATAATTCATCACGCACATGACCACGTCGATCTGTTTGGTCTGGAGCATTTGCACGAAGCGTGCCGGCCGGTTATGTCCCGAGATGCCGATGAAGCGGATCTTGCCCTTCTCCTTTTGTTTCAACAGATACTCCAGGACACCGTCGCGGGCGAGCACTTTGTCGATGTCCTTGCCGCCGATGCTGTGGATGTGGACCAGGTCGAGGTGGTCGGTTTTCATCAGCCGCATCGATTCGGCCAGCGACAGCTCGGCCTTGGCGCCGGAGTCGGTCGAGACCTTGCTGACCAGAAAGAGCCCGTCGCGCCGCTTGGGGACAAGGTGGCCCAGGGCCTCTTCGGCATTGCCGTAGATGCGGGCCGTATCGACGTAATTGACACCCCGGTCGAGCACTTCGCCGAAGACCCGGGCGGCTCCCTGCACGTCGACCGGTCCTTCGCCGACCGGCGCGGTTCCCAGGCCGAGGATCGTCACCCGTTGGCCGGTCCGGCCGAGCACGCGAGTGGGCAGGAGGTCGGTTGTCGCCGGTTCGGCTCGAAGGGACGTGGCGCCCACCGCCACCGCGGCACCGGCGGCTGCCGCGCCGGCGAGAAACTCGCGGCGATCCATGACGACGTTGCCCGCGGGCCGCTCGGACCCGGCGGGAGAGTGATTATCGCTGGTGCTCATGTCGTTATCCTTTGAGAAGGTGCGTTGGACCCGTTCAATTATCTTCCATCGGTGGGCGTTTTGCAAACCGTAGCGTGGCCGGGTATACTCGGTGCAACGCGTATAGTAGCCATCTTGCTCCGCAAGATGTAGCTTTTTGCGCGGCGAGATACGGTCCGTTGCCGAGATACGGTCGAATGCTTTGGTGCTTCAAAGGCTACATCTCGCGGAGCGAGATGGCTACTATACGGGAGGGACGCCTCGATATGAACCGAACGACACGCGGCCTGACGGCTTGGGCCATGTTCTGTTGCCTGCTCGCTCCGGCCTTGGCCCAAGACGTCGCGCCCGACGCAAGCCAAGACGGCCTGATCGCGTCGCCCGAGCCGGGATGGGCGCAGTGGCGCGGACCGCGGCGAGATGGGATCTCCGACGAGAAGGGACTGCTGGCCACTTGGCCGGAGGGCGGACCGAAACTGCTTTGGAAGGTCGACGGGCTGGGCCGCGGGTGGTCGTCGCCGGTTGTCGGAGACGGGCGGCTGTACATCACCGGCGACGTGGGCGACGATCTGGTCATCTTCGCTTTCGGCCTCGACGGCAAGCGACTCTGGCAAACCACCAACGGAAGATCCTGGCTCCGTTCCTTTCCCGGCGCCCGGGCGTGTTGCGCTTTTTCCGAAGGCCGGCTCTATCACCTCGGCGCGCACGGACGTCTGGCTTCTCTCGACGCGGCCTCGGGCAAGGAACTCTGGGCCGTCAACATCCTCGATCGGTTCGAGGGCAAGAACATTACCTGGGCGCTGAGCGAATGCCTGCTGGTCGACGGCGCCCGGGTGATCGTCACTCCCGGCGGAAAGAAGGCCCTGATGGCCGCGCTGGACAAACGCACGGGCAAGACCGTATGGACCACCAAACCGCTGGCCGACGATCGCACGTCGCACTCCTCGCCGATCTTGTTCCGCCACGGCGGACGGCGGGTGCTGGCCAGTTGTTCGTCGGCACACGGGTTTGGCGTTGACGCCGACACGGGCAAGCTTCTCTGGACGGTTCCCCTGTTGAACCGATTCGGGGTCAACACGGCCACTCCGATTTACGGCGACGGGAGCGTGTTCTTCGTCACTCCCTACGCCGAAAACGGACGGCTTTATCATCTTCGCGCCAAGGACCAGGATATTGCCGCCGAACATGCGTGGACCTGTTCGCTGGACACCGTGACCGGAAGCGGTATACTGCTCGACGGCACGCTTTACGCGGGCGGCTACAAGAAATCGAAGTGGTGGTTCGGCGTCGATTGGCGAACGGGCCAAACGAAATGCGAACTCAAGGACTTTACCACCGGAGCGGCCATTTACGCCGACGGCCGACTGTACGTGCTCGACGAGCGCGGCGCGGTCGGTCTGTTGCGCCCGAGCGGCGACGGCCTGGAAGTGACCGGCCGGTTCCAATTGCCGACCCCCCCGGTCCGCGACGCCTGGACCCATCCCATCCTGCACAACGGCCGGCTTTACCTTCGGCATCACGATACGTTTTGGTGTTACGACGTGAAAGGGCGGTGAGGTCATCCTCTCGTTCCCACGCTTCCGCGTGGGAACGCAAGGGTTCGACGCTTCGCGTCGGCGGCGTAAGAGATCTGCTTCGGGGAAAGCGGTGTGCCAGGGGCTTCGACGCAAAGCGTCGGGCCGTGCGTGACGACGCAGAAGCGTCGTCACGAGGTTGGAATG
>JABMRP010001212.1 GCA_013202535.1 Planctomycetota bacterium | reverse complement strand
TCATCTGGTGGGCACCGCTGATTCCCCACACACCCCACAACCCGCCGAAGAAGTATCAGGCCCTTTTCGACCCTGCGAAGATTGCCATTCCCAAGTGGTACCAAGGTGATCGTGAAGAGTTCCGCAAGAAGGAGTTCAAGAGCCTTGCCATGGAGGCGTGGCTGGACGACGGCGTGAGCCAGTTGGTCGACAAACTCCGCCAGAAGAAACTCCTGGAAAACACGATGTTTGTCTTCGTGATCGACAACGGCTGGTGCAACGGGCTGGTCTCCAAGGGCTCGCCCTGTGAGAAGGGCGTGCGCACGCCGATCTTCTTCAGCTTACCGGAAACGGTGCCCGGCGGCCAGCGGTTTGATCATCTGGTCAGCACGCTCGATCTGTACCCGACGATTCTTGAGTATGCGGGCGCCGAGGTACCCAAGTCGGCCGCCGGGCGCAGTCTTCGGCCGATCATCGAGGGCCGGCCGGCCGAGGTGCGCGAGGTGCTGCACGGGGCCATTTACCCGGCGTTTGCCACCAAGGACGACGCCCGACCCGAGCGCGACGTTTACGCCTTGTACGCGCGCACGGCGAAGTGGAAGTACATCCTCTACACACAAGACGTCGTGCAAAGCCGCAACGGCAGCTACTTCCGCATCCAGAGCATCCTGACCGACTATCTCACCCGCACCCGCGGGCAGCAGTGTCTTTATGACCTGGAGTCGGATCCCCACGAGCTGAACGATCTGGCGGCCGATCCGCGGCAGCAAGAGCGGCTCGATGAGTTCAAAGCCGACGTGCTGCGATGGTGGCGGGAGACGGGCGGGCGACCGCTCGACGTGCCGGGTGAGTAAGACGGGGCGTTGACGGCCACGGTATTCCCGAAGTAATAGGCACACTCCGTGTGCCGTAAGGGGCGGACGGCACACGGAGTGTGCCTATTACGGATTCACGAATCATCCGCGTCGCTTTCGATCACCGCCAGCGTTTCACCCGGCCGGAGCGGTTCGCCTTCGACGACCAGCGTTTCGATCAGAACGCCGGTCGCCGGAGCGGGTAGATCGATCGTGGCCACGCCGGCCAGCACCTCCAATACGGCATCGCCCTCGACGACCTCGCTGCCCCGGGCGACCAGCCAAAGGCTGACCGTGGGGGTCGGGCTCTCGATTCCCAACTCGGGCATGATGAGTTCGTGACGCGGCATGATTTCGGCGGTCTCGCGCTATGGGATCAAACCTGCTCGGCCATCTCCCGGGCGTGATAACTCGAACGAACGAACGGGCCGGCGGCCACGCTGGCGAAACCCATCTGCTCGGCGGCGCGGCCCAAGGCGTCGAACTCCTCGGGCGGCAGATAGCGCTCGACCGGCAGGCTGCGCGGCGTGGGTTGCAGGTATTGGCCGACGGTGAGCATCCGGCAGCCGGCGTCCAGTAAATCGGCCCAGGTGTCGAACAACTCTTGGCGCGTCTCGCCGAGCCCCACCATTACGCCCGACTTGGTCTTCATCGACGGCGCGCGGCGGGTCACCCGGCGGAAGATCTCCAGGGTCCAGCGGTAGTCGGCCTGGGGACCGCGGACGCGGGGAAACAGACGCGGCACGGTCTCCATGTTGTGGTTGTACACCTCGGGAGCCGCGTCGATGAGCCGATCGACCGCCTCGACGCTGCCGCCCAGGTCGGAAGGCAGCACCTCGATCGTCGCCTCGCAAGATGCACGCACGGCGGCCACCGCCAGGGCCATCTGTTCGGCCCCGCCGTCGGGCAGATCGTCGCGAGTGACCATCGTCAGCACGACGTGCCGCAGCCCCAGTCGCCGCGCCGCTTCGGCGACTCGCGCCGGCTCATCCGCATCGACCGGGCCGGGTTTTCCCCGCCGCACGCTGCAAAAACGACACGATCGGGTGCATACGCTGCCCAGGATCATGAACGTGGCCGTCTTCCGCGCGTAGCACTCCATCCGGTTCGGACACTTCGCATGGTCGCAGACGGTCGTCAGGCCCAGTTCATCGACAAGCCGGGCGGTGAAATGGCCCGCGTTGCCCTTGGGCACGTTACGTTTGAGCCATCGCGGCAGTGGGTTGGCGGGTGGTTTGGACATGGTCGCCTTGGTAGCGTAAGTGTTACGTCGCGTCCCGCAACAGGGGATGTCCGGTGTAGAGGTGATACGTCGGGCATCCCAGTGCTTCGGCCAAATGGCGAACCACCTCGGCCCGGACACTTGTCATTGTAACCAGGTCGTGGCGTTCGGCCACCAGACTGCTCATTCGGGTGAGTCCCTCGGGATCGGTCTGCACGCGGCCGAACAGTTGCATTTCGGGCGCTACGTTGAGAAAGGCACCATGATAGGTGATCCAATTGCGGACCGCCACGCCCAGGGCAGCCAGTTGGCCGGAGCGACCCCAGATACCGTATCGGCCCGGCTCGGTCCGGCCGCGGATACCCAACTCGGCCAATGCGGCCAGGAGCCCTTTTTGCAGGCAATCGAGATAGCGGCCCACCGACATCCCGTGCCACGACAGGGGCACAATGGGGTAGACGGCCAGTTGGCCCGGGGTGTGGACCATGCACCCGCCGCCCCGATTGACCCATTGGACGTCCAACTGGCGCGAGCGGCGCTCCGCGGTACCGATGTGGATTTCGCCCGGCGAACCGGCCCTTCCGACGGTAATGATGGACGCGTGTTCACACAGCAGCAGCGTGATTTGGCCGTCGGTCCGGCCGCCGCTTTCGTAGACCAGCCGCTTCTGCAATTCGACGCAACGGTGGTAGTCGACCGTTGCAAGCAGATGGGCTTCCATCACCGGCGGATGCTGAT
>JABMRP010001211.1 GCA_013202535.1 Planctomycetota bacterium | reverse complement strand
GATCGACGCCAAGGACCTCACGCCGCTGCCCGTGGCCGATGCGTCATCGCCGGCGCCGATCGGCTCGCCGGTCAACGTCATCAGCCACCCCGCCGGCCGGTTCTACTATTACACCACCGGGATCGTCGCCCGGTACATGAAGGTCCGTTCGGCCATGCGGCAAGCCGATACGATGCTGATTACCGCCGACTTCGCCCGCGGCTCCAGCGGCGCGCCGGTATTGGACAACCGAGGGCGCGTGGCCGGGATTGTCGCCAGCACGAACTCCATCTACTACACCGAGACCAAGGACCGGCAGAAGAACCTGCAAATGGTCTTCAAGGTAACGATCCCCTCGAAGAGCCTGCGGAAGCTTGTCGCGGCGGAGGAGTAGCCCGGATTATTCGCGAATCCCCAAAGCCAAGACAGATCCGCACCGCAGAGACGCGAAGAACGCAGAGATTGTTCTTCTCTGCGCCCTTCGCGTCTCCGCGGTGTGTTCCCCTCGGGATTTGCGCGGCGTTTTGGGCAAGATAGCCATAACCCATTGTTGCACAAGGCATTGCAGCTACCGCAAGCGGACTGATGAATAATCCGGGGTAGCGCCCAGGCGGCATCGGGCATTCGTTTAACGCCCAGTACCACGACAACATGTTCTGCCACGACCACGCGGAGACGGTGGCCTTCATGCAGGACGTGAAAGTGCCCTGGATCGCCTTCAAGATCCTGGCCGCTGGAGCCATCCCCCCGAAAGACGGATTCCAGTACGCTTTCGACAGCGGCGCCGACTTCGTCTGCGTGGGCATGTTCGACTTTCAAGTCGAAGCCGACGCGGAGTTGACCCGACAGAGCGTGGCTGGGGCCAAAGATCGCCGTCGCCCCTGGGTGTGAGGTGCCGCTGCCTGCGGTCCCTTTCCTCTTACCCCTAGATCCAGTGGTTTTGACGGGGAAACCGCACCACAAGAGGGGTTTATCGGCTTTCGACAAGCGATTCCCGATTTTCTGGTCTGCAAATCGTTGCGGGGAACCGAGCCACCGATTACACTGACAGATAGCGTAAGAATAGGCAAGTTATCCGGATTGCGGTAATTAGTGGCACTACTCAGGGGGAGGCACCCTGCCTGCAAGCCACACCTACCCAAGATTCCCGCAGCCGGATGTGCCGGACGTTTTTGATGAATCCCGCGAACATTTGACACCCGCGTCCGAGTTCTCTCGATGTCGAGCACCGGTTGTTCCAGGTGTTTCGACCCCTTGGGTTGCCGTTGCCGCGTACAACCGCACGCTTGGCAATCGGCCATGAATCTCGGCGCACCAAACCATTGAGGGAGAACGAACCATGATCGGGCGAATGGCAATTCGAGGCTTGGCTGTGCTGCTGGTCGGCGTGATCGCCGCCACCGGCGCGACCCCCGCGCAAGCGGATTTGGTCGGCTACTGGAATTTCAACGACGGCACGGTAACCGACCTGACCGGCAACGGGTACAACGGCACGCTGGTTGGCGGTACGTACGACGCGGGGAACACACCCGCGGTGTTGGGCGGCGGGCAGTCGCTCAACCTGACCGGTGGCGATCACTACGCCATTATCGACCAGGGCGACGAGAACGCCTTCGACTTTGGCAGCGCGATGACCGTGTCCGCCTGGGTCCAGGGTTGGCCCGACGGCGACTGGGAGCCGTACGTCTCCAAGCGGGGTGAGAGCCAAGGCTGGCAGCTCCGTCGGCACGGCGGATCGGACAAGCTCAGCTACACCCTCCGCGGCACCAGCGGCAACGATGACGGGCCCCAGGGCGCCAGCGGCGTCATCAGCGCCAACCCCAACACCTGGTATCACATCGCCGGCACGTATGACGGCAGCGTACGCAAATTCTACGTCGACGGTGTGCTCGACGGCGTTGAGAACAGCGACTCCGGCGCCATCAACGACGCCGCGGCCCGGGTGGTCTTCGGCGCACGCGACAACAACGACAACAACGCCAATCCGCCCAACATCGGCAACTTCGCCAGGGTCCGCATGGACGACGTGGCGCTGTTCGACGCACCGTTGGCCTACAATCAGATCGCCCATCTGGCCACGGGCGGCGACCCGAATGCCCTTCCTGAAGCGCCGGCCGTGTATGCGTCGAACTTTTCGGCCAGAGACACTCAGGGCTGGTTTGTGCTCAACGGCGGTGCCCAATTTCGTACCGGCGACGGCGCCGGCATGACCCCTGCCAACGCCAGTGGTGGAGAGGCAATGGACAATCCCCATGAGACGTTCCTGGTGCAGTCGAAGGAATTCAAACTGACCGGTGAAACCATCGACGGCACCAACGCTCTGGTCGTCACCTTCGCCGGAGGCGCCGGCGACCAGGACGGAGCCGGGGCCATCTACACTACGCCGGCGGACGTTGTTGCGGCAAATCACGGAAACTCTTTCAGCGCGGGACAGAAAGGCCTGGCGTTCTACAACGTGGACACCGGCCAATACGACGCCACGATCTTTGAAAACGACAATGGCGGCACGAACGCGCGCAGCTTCACGACCGCCCAACTGACCGGATTCGGCGTTGACCCCAACGCGACCTATCGCCTGCAGTACTTCGAGAACGACGGGGGTGGCTGGGGCTGGGGCCAGTTGAACTCCGTACAGGTGGCCGCCGAAGAATTGGCCGCACCGATGCCCAGAGGCGGTTGGGGCACCTTCGGCGTTCGTGAGGTCAAGAACAACGGGACCATCGGCAATCTGACCGATGCCATGGCCTCGCTCGAATCGGGGGGTGGCGATATCTTCGACGGCACGGTCGCCACGATCAACTTCCGCGACCCGGACAACGGCAGCAGCGGCCACATCGGCGGCGACAGCCCCTACCTCTCCAACACCTTTGGAACGGACGACCAGGACTTCATTCAGGCCGCCCGAGGCAGAATCCGCATCGAGGAAGCCGGTGACTACACGTTCTATGCTCGGGGCGACGACGGCTTCGGGCTGACGATCGTGGGCCAGAGTTTCACCAGCGTGAGCGACAACGGCGATGGTACGGCCGTGATCGGCAACGGCACCGCGGCCACGGCCGGGTTCGGTGACGACACCATGTTCAACAACTCCCCGGGCGGCAACGTCAATGGGTTTGGCGTGATCAACCTGGCTGCCGGCGACTATGCCGTGGAGTATCTCTTCTTCGAGCGAGCCGGCGGAGCTTACAACGAGTTGTTCGCGGCCAAAGGGGTGAAGACGTCGTTCGACGGCGACTTCCTCTTGGTCGGCCAGCCGGAAGAGATCAATACGGCCGGCATCATCCAGCCCGGCGGCTGGGACGTGACCGTGCTGCGCGACGGGGCAAACAACCTCGGCTTGGCGATCAGCCAGATCGAGGGTCACTGGAACGGAGCCCAACCGGGCACGAATGTTGCCACGGGTAACTTCGCCACGATCAACCTGGAGGATTCCGACGGCGGCGGAGGCGGCCACGGACTTCCCAGGGACTTCTTCCCCGGCGATGCGCCCGGCGGAGAGGACAACTTCGCCGTCGGCGCCTTGGCCGAATTGCGAATCGACGACCCCGGCACCTACACGTTCATGGTTTATGGTGACGATGGGGCGCAGTTCCGACTGCTGGGCAGCAGCGACTGGAGTTCCACCGGAAACACGGGGAACACGCCGATCACCGACGGCTTTCAGGTGACCGGTTGCTGCCAGGACGTGTTTGGAATAGTGGATCTCGAGGCCGGCACGTACCCCGTTGAGTTCATCTGGAACGAGGTCGGCGGCGGTGCGTATGTCGGCGTTTGGGGAGCCTTTGGCGCGCATACCTCCTTCGACGCCAACGTCTTCCAGTTGCTCGGTGAGAATACCCGGGAAGTCATCACCCCGGCGGGCCTGGAACTGGTCGGTGTCCCCGAGCCGTCGAGCATCGTGCTGATGATCCTCGGAGGCCTCGGCCTGCTGGCCGTCGCCCGACGCCGCCGCAAGGCCGCGTAAGGCGATTGGTAAACACAACCTGATCGATCCGAGCCGGGTGGTTACACGACTGCCCGGCTCTTTTTTTGTTCCAATGGGAATTTCGACCAGGGTGCGATGGGCACCCCACGCGCGCCCAGCTTGCCGAACGGCCGCCGTGCCGCTACTATTGGGGAGCGGGGACATACCATGCGCAAGCCGCGCGCTACCGGTGGGAGGAGACGCTGATGGCTACGTTTCGAGTTTCGTTGATCGCACGTCCGGATGGATGGCAACCCACCCGACCGGACGACGTGCCGAGTCAGCCGGGTGCCTTGGGCGAGACGCTCTGTGAGACCGACGACCTGCTGGCCGCCGTGCAAAAGGCGATCGACCACAACGAGGCCGACGGTGCCGATTGGGCCGTGGTCGTCGAGCCGGGCGCTGCCGGAGTGATCTGGCCGAAAGCTCGCCTCTGCACGCCGCTCGGCTACAAAGCGACGACCGTCTGGTGGCCCGAGGGTTGGGAGCCCGAATCAACGCTCGACGTGCCCAACTGCGTCTTCAAAGCCCCGGGCGAGATGGGCCAGGAGCGACTCACCTATCCGGATGCCCAGGCTCGGGTCCGCGCGCTGAACCAGCAAAGCCTCGATCAGGCGGCCAACGTGTGGTACGTGGTGGTGGCAGTCGAGAACGAGCCGGTCTCGTGTACGGTGTCGCGCGATTCGTCGGGCACCGAAACAACCACGGCCGAATACCGCCTGCACGTCATTGGTCCCGACGGCGACGGCAACCGGGGCGACTGTTCCCATTGTCCGGCCCGCGAAATGGACTGCGCCACCGAAGGCTGGACACCGAAACAGCAAACGATCATGACCACCGAGATTCGGCCGGCCGACGGATAGAACAACGCGGGATGGAAGCATTATTGGGCATCCGCCGCCGCTTCATCTCCTCAACATTGCTTGGCCGGGGGGATGCCGAGGTGCTATTGGGCACTTTCTTGCCCCGATGATGGCTCGGCAGGCAACTGCCCAAAGCCCGCCAAGGCGTTGTGCCCCCGCAACTCAAGCGGTAGAATCGCCCTGATGCAGCGGGTCGTTATCATGCACCGGCGCGCCTCGTTAGTAGATGAAGGGGCACGCGACAAACACTAGTTCCGCGGCAAGGGCTCGATGAAACGACGACTGATACGCCACGGCCCGATAGCCTTGCTGTGCGGTGCCGCCGTATTCGCTGTCCTCAACATAACTGCGTGGTACAACCTTCGTGGTGTACCCAACGTCTGCCGACGACAGGGTTCCACGCGGATGACGTTGCGGATACTTCAACAGCGGATCGATGAATTTCGCAAAGAACACGGCGATCTTCCCGAGGACCTCACGGACATTCCAGAGCTTCACGGCCTATGGAACAACCCTGACGGACCACCCGTAGACGAATGGGAACATCCGATCCAGTATCGCTCCGACGGCACGTCATTTGACCTGTATTCTCACGGACGGGATGGTCAGCCGGGTGGTATCGGACTCGACGCAGATATATTTCACGATGGCCGCAATCGAGAACACACACTGGCAACATTCGCGCAATACTTTGGCGAGACTGACCAATCGGAAGTTGATCGCGGCGGCTTCTTCATGGCCATGGCCGGTCTGATCGCGGGCTGCATGATCGCGTTTATCACGTTTGGCTCACTCAACGACTTGGACACGTCCGAGAGAGCGTTGAAACCGGCCTATTTTACTGCGTACGCCGTTGCCATTGTGTGCATCGCCTCGCTGGTTGGCGCATTCCTGCTTCCGCTTCACATCCCTAGCGGCCACTGATTCATGCGATTTCTCTACCTGCGTGATCCCCTGTTTATCATTTCGTTTGTGCTGTACTGGCTTAACCGCTGGATCATCAAACCTCATAGTCACTCGGGATTCTTTCACAATCACTTCAACGATCTGCTCTGCATTCCGTTCTTTGTCCCGATCATCGTCTTCATTGCCCGTGTCTGCAGGGTGCGTGATCACAATCACGCGCCACAGATCCACGAAATCCTGTTACCGCTGTTTGTATGGTCGCTCATGTTCGAGCTAATCCTTCCTCAGCACCCATTCTGGTCTCAATGGGTCGTTGGTGACCCATTTGATATACTCTGTTACTGCACTGGTGCGTTCGTCGCATCCACTTGGTGGCGCCACCAATACCGCGTACGAGTTGCATAAACTTGGTCGCCCCGTGTCCATCATCGATAGGGCACCTCAACTTCGAGCGAGTCTGGCCGCCCGTCTCACTTCCACGCCGGCATCTCCAACGCCGTCCGTGGCTCGCTGAACTTGATCTTCCCCTCGCTCAAGGATCTTACCAGATCGGGCAGATCGTACACCGCCAGCGCTCCGTGGACGACGTTGGCGTATTGGTTCACAGCCAGCGGCGTGTCGACGACCATCGACCAGGATTCCAGGCAGTCGTAAATCGACGCCGTGGCGAACAGCTCCGGCTCCAACGCGGCCGCGTGCAAGGCCGCCGGCCCCGTCCGGCCAAAGCTCGTGAGGTGTACTTCGTTGGGCTTCTCGCCGGGCAAATACCGGGCGAGGAACCGCCCGCATTGCAGCACGTCTTCGGCCCGCATCGCCAGGTAGGAAGTGCCCAACATGTAGGCCAGCGACGTGTCTTGCCATTCGGGTCCCAGGTATTGGGCGTACTTGCCGTTGCCGCTGCCCCGCGTTTCGCCCACGCCGCGAAGATCGACCGCCAGGACCAGTCGCCCGGCGCGGACCAGCGCCTCGATCGCGCCGCCCGGCTGCGCGTCGACGTGTTTGCCGCCCTCGTGCAGGTAAAGCTCGGCCTGACCGGTCGGTTTCTCGGGCACGAAGGCCAGCGCGGGCAGAACGATCCCCGGCTCGGGGCGGAGGATGAGTTTCTCGATGCGGTAACCTTCTCGTTCGATCCGTCCGGCCACTTCGTGCTTCATCTCGGGCAAGTCGCTCAAGGGGCGAATCCCCGTCAGGCGGCGCACCTCCGCCAGCGCGGTTGCCGAGTCGCTCTGGCGCCAGAACTTCTCCCGCCCGGCGGCCAATTCCGCGGCGTACTCGCGGTTTAGGTCATACACGTTCCGCGCCCCTTCGATGAGCATCACCTGCCCCCGGGGAGTGCAGCGGATTTGCTCGTCGGTAAGCACTTCCAGCGTGGGCTCCTCGATCGGATCGTCGGCCGCCAGGCGCCACCGCCGCATCCAACGCCCGGCCCCCTGGCGCAGGCGGATCGTAAAACCGTGTTTCTCGTCGGTCTC
>JABMRP010001210.1 GCA_013202535.1 Planctomycetota bacterium | reverse complement strand
GTCATCATCCAGGAAGAGGAAGAGGAAATGCTGGGGATAGGGCCGTTCTAAACGACCGCGCCGCATCCGGTATCCGTCACATGGCCGATCACCGCGGCGATCTGGCGGCTCCTTCGCACGATTGCGTCCGCTGGTCGACAAGCTGCGCCGGAAAAGGCGCCGCCCGCTTTCTGCAATCATCTCCGTGGCCGGGTCCGTTTCTCTCGTCGTGAAGCCGTTCCAAAATAGGGACGACTCACTGTAACCCAGGGTCGCGCATGGGACGTGATGCCGCGCCTTGGCTTCCCTGCGAGTGTGCGGTAGGTGAGTCATCCGGGCGACCCGGTTAACCGGGTCAAGATCGATGCGCGGAAACTCCGATTTGGATCGTGGGACCGTCTGAATCGAAAAGGGCGAATGCTCCGCCTTCCAGCAGGCACATCCATACGGTCACTCCATCACTACTGATTCGACCATGAGATCCGGGCAGAATGGAAAAGGTATCGGTACCATACACAAGACACCTGGACACAGCATGGCGAGAAACCGTCTTCGTTTTCGGCCGCCGATATGCGGACGGCCTGGCGCGACTATCGGCCCGTGCACTCTGATCATCTGCGTCGTTCTAGTAGGCGGTCACGCGCGGGGGCAGCAAGTGCCACCCGCGCCACTCGCGTCTCCGCTTCCATGGCAAGCGTCCGCCGCCCAGGACGTGGCGGCCGACGGCGCCATGGCCGATGATCCGCTTGACGACGCGGACGACATTCTCAGCCTGGCGGACGAGCCGCTGGAGATTCTGGCCAGAGAGAACGTCGTCATTCCGACCGATCCCGTGGTGACGGCCGTGTCGAAGAAGGCCGAGAAGGCTTCCGAGTCGCCCGGCATCGTGGACGTGATCACGGCGGAGGACATCCGGCAGTTTGGGGCGAAGAACCTCTACGAGGTGCTCCAGTGGGCCACCAGCGTCTACATGACCGGCTCTTTCTTCAATCCCCGCAACGTCGCGTCTATGCGCGGCGACCTGTTCACGCACAACGACAACCACATCCTCGTGCTGATCAACGGTCGTCCATTCCGAGACACCACTCAGGGTGGGATCAATATTCCGATCTACACCGCGTTCCCGATCCACATGATCGACCGTGTGGAGGTCCTCCGCGGGCCAGGTTCGGTCCTGTATGGGACGAACGGCGTTGCCGGAGTGATCAACGTCGTGACCACAACACCGGAGGAGCAGACGTTTCACGTTTCCGTGCTGGGCGGTTCGCACGGCTTAGAGCAATATTCCGTGGCCCAAGGCGCCGGCACGGAAACACGGGGAATCTGCGCAGGGGCCACCTACACGCGACAAGAGGGCTGGCCCTTTTCGGCCACGTCCGAGGATCCGCCCGGTCCGCGAACGCCGGAGTTCGATTCGACGCTATATGGCGAAGACAATATCGGCATCTTCACCATGTACCGAAACGGTGGTTTCACGGCCAACGCGTTTGTCGCGGACACGTCGTCGGAACACCTCGGCGCGATCCCCGTGTGGCCTTCCGGAGAACTCGATACCACGCGCGTCTTTCTCGATCTGGGCTACCTTCATGAGATCGACTGCCAGCAGAGCGCCGACTTCCACTTCACCTACAACTTCGCCCAAGGAGTCTTTCCCAAGGATCCACTGCCTCTAGGCTATTCACCCCCACTCTACACCATCCCCACGGGACACAGCTTCCTCGTGGAAGGAACCTACCGGGCCAAACTGACGCCAAACATCGACCTTCTGGCCGGCGGACTGATGGACATCCACATCGGGGACTCGACCACGGGGAACACCACGCTCTCGATCATTCCGGCTTTCGAGGAAATCTGGTACGGCGTTTACCTTCAACTCGACTACCGCGTCTGCGACTGGCTGAAGCTCGTCGGCGGCGTGCAAGGCAATTTGCCTGGCGAGATTCCCGGCGGAGCCGTGCCAAGGGCCGCGGTGATTGTGTCGCCGACCGAGAATTGGACGGGCAAGATCCTGTACGGTCAGGCCTTCCGGTCCCCGTTTCAGATCGAGCGGTCGATTCTGGCCGCCCCCATCGTGATGGGCAATCCCGATCTGACACCGGAAACCGTCCAGACTTTCGACGTTCAGCTCGCATATCACACCGACAGATTCCGCCTTGCCGCCACCTACTTCCACAGTGACTACTTCGATCTAATTACTCGGGTCGGCGCCGTGCCGGCAACCTATGAGAACGCGGGCACGATGAAGTTCGACGGAGTCGAACTCGAAAACGAGTGGCGCATCTCCGAGCAACTGCGCTGGTTGGGGTCGGTCACCTATCAGGACAACGTCCGTGACGGCGTCCACGACACGACCCACGTGCCCAATTGGATGGCCAAGATGGGTCTAGCCTACCATACGTGCAACGGCTGGATGGTGGGAGTCTTCGACACGTATTACGGCACACCCAGTCCCGTTACCGTCGTCAATCCCGCTGCCTTGATCGTAAACCCGGTTCCGTCGGCGTACCACCTGCTGAGCCTGAACGCGACGCTCGATCTGAATCGCTTCTTCCATTGGCACACGGGCCGGTCGATGAAACTCCAGTTTCTGGTCCAGAATCTATTGGACGAACGGATCGACCATCCCGAGTTCGCCCGCAGAACAATCAACTCACTGCCGGCGGGACCCGGCCGAACAGTCTATGGTGGCTTCACCATGGACTATTAGCACGATGGATTCGACCATGGGATCTAGGCAAAACGGCAGAGGTATCGATACAATGCACGAGTTGCGGGGGCATGAGATGCGGAAAGAGCAACCTCATTGTCGGCCACGTAGACACCCCGGACGGCCCATGGCGGCCGTTTGGCTGTGCATCGTGGTCGCCTGCGTCGTGCTGAAGGATCATCGAGCGTGGGGTCAACAAGCGGCTCCTCTGCCGCCGGCGTCTCCGCTCCTACGACAGGCGTCCGCTACTCAGGACGTGGCTGCCGACGATACCATCGCCGACGGCCTTCTCAATGACACGGACGATATTCTCAGTCTGGCGGATGAGTCGCTGGAGAATCTGTCCAGACACGATG
>JABMRP010001209.1 GCA_013202535.1 Planctomycetota bacterium | reverse complement strand
CCGCCCTGCACGAAGCACGTATCGCCCGGGCGATACGTATCGGCCGCCTGTTGGATCGTGCGAAACGGCTTTTCGAGTGTGCCCGGGTTGACGTCGTCTCCGTCGGGCGCAACGTGGAACTCCGCGCCGCCGGCGGTCGAGAGAAGAAGGCAGGCGTATGCGGCAAGTGTTTGGGCGTATTTCATGGGGGAGAATCCCGCCGGCTTGTCCGGCGGATCGTTCGGTTTCTTACTAAACTGGGGCTTGTCTCACAACAGAAATCCCGCCGGCTTGCCCGGCGGATCGTTCGGCTTCTCGCTACACTTCCCCTCCCCAATGTAGTTTAGAACCAAACAATCCGCCGGACAAGCCGGCGGGATTTTGGGGGAATGAAGCCGGCCGTGATGTAGTCTGAAGCCGAACGATCCGCCGGGCAAGCCGGCGGGATTTCTGAATGGCAACGTGGCACGAGTGCCGGGGCGAAACGTCGAATGGTCGTATTATACTGCCTCCGTGCCGAAAAACCACGGTTCCCCTCGACCCGGCTGCGGGGTACAATTGCGGCAAATCATGGCCCATGTGGAAACGGTCGCAGCGGCACCGGACCGGTTGTTCGAACTGGTCGGGTGCTTGGAACGCCAGGAAGGCTTCGATCAGGTGGTAGCCGCACTGTCCGCCGGACACGCGGCTACGCTGGACGGAGTCTGGGGATCGGCCTGCGCGCTGGTGGCGGCCGCCTTGGCCGGGCACGCGCCGGCCGGGCTGACGGTCGTTTGTCCGCATGAAGACGACGTCGACCCGTGGGTTGACGATCTGGCCCTATTCACGCCGCTGGCAGTCGAGAAGTTTCCCGCGCGCGAAACGATCGGCGGCGAACGGATCATCCACGACGAGGCCTTTGGCGACCGCGTCCGCCTGCTCAAATTGCTGGGTGCCGCCGAGCCGGTGAAACTGCTGGTGACCAGCATCCAGGCCCTCATGCAGCCGGTCCCCAGTCGCGACGCCATCGACCGACATACCCGATCGCTGGCCGGCGGCGATACCGTCGAGCCCGGGAAATTGGCCCGCTGGTTGGTCGAAAACGGTTTCCACCACACCACGGCGGTGGAACTGCCGGGCGAGTTTTCGATGCGGGGGGGGATCGTCGACATCTTCGCCCCCGACTGGTACGATCCGGTGCGGATCGAGTTTTTCGGCGACCAGATCGAATCGCTCCGCTGTTTCGACGTGGCCAGCCAGCGCAGTAAGGCCAAGCTGGCGGCGGTCGACGTCACGATTCTCAATCCGACCGCCGCGCACGACGACCATCTGGCGTCGTTTCTGCCGCAGCAAAACTGGTTTCTGCTGGCCGAGCCGGCCGAACTGGAAGAAGAAGGCCGGCACTACCTCCAGCGCGTCGCCGAGGTCGGGCAGTGTCATTCGGTGGCCGAAACGATGCGCCGGGTGCTGCAATTCCCCTCGGTCAGCGCCTCGGGCGTGGCGGCAGGGTCGCTGGACACGAACTGCCGGTTGAAAATCGAATCGGTCGAGCGATTCAGCGGCGAGATCGGCAAAGTGCGGCGCGAGTTGGACGCCGCCACCGCCGGCCAAGACGTCCATATCGTCTGTCAGACCGAAGCCGAGGCCAGGCGGCTCGAGGAAGTCTTCGGCCAGACCGAGTTGGCCCTTGGCGGGCGACTTCATTTCTCCATCGGGCGGTTGCGAAGCGGCTTTCGCCTCCTCTCCGAACAGATCGTCTTGCTGGGAGGCGCGGAACTCTTCCACCGCACCGACCTGACCCGCCCGGCGCAGCGCCGGCTGGGCCGCGCCATCGATAGCTTTCTCGAACTGCGCGAGGGCGATCTCGTGGTCCACGTGACCCACGGCGTGGCCCGATATCGCGGGTTGGACCTGTTGGAGAAGGACGGCCGGTCGGAAGAGCATCTGAAGCTGGAATTCGCCGGGCGCACGCAAGTGTACGTGCCCGCCTCGAAGGTCGATCTGGTGCAGAAGTACGTGGGCGGGGCGAAGAGCCGGCCCAAGCTGGCGAAACTCGGCGGCCGGGCCTGGACGCGGCAGAAAGAGGCCGTCGAGAAGGCGGTGATGGATCTGGCCGCCGACATGCTCCATCTGCAAGCACGCCGTGCCTCGCGACCGGGGATTTCGTTTTCCGTTGATACCCAGTGGCAGGAGGAGTTCGACGCCTCGTTTCCCTACCGCGAGACCGCCGATCAAGAGACCACGATCGCCGCCATTAAAGGCGACATGCGGGCACCGCGGCCGATGGATCGCCTGCTCTGCGGCGACGTGGGATACGGCAAGACGGAATTGGCGATGCGTGCCGCCTTCAAGGCCGTGGACGCCGGCCACCAGGTTGCCATGCTCGTACCCACCACGGTCCTGGCCGAACAGCACCATCGCACGTTCGTCGACCGCGTGAGCGCGTTTCCCTTCGAAGTCGCGGTGCTCT
>JABMRP010001208.1 GCA_013202535.1 Planctomycetota bacterium | reverse complement strand
GTATCGTCGACGCTGGTGTCGCTCTCTCTGAAGACCCAAAACGCCGTCTTCCAATACGCCCCCGGCCCGCCCAGCAGCAAGTCCTACGACGATCTCTCGGCTTTGTTGCGCCAGGTGCTCTCGACCGACAAGTAGCCGGACTGGCGAGAATTCTTGGTTTGAACTCTCCGGAATATCCGGACAGTTGCCCCAGCATCCAGTTCGCCCTCGCGAAAAATGTTCACCAGATGCTCGTTTGCCGTTTTCACCGAGATCTTATGCAACTCGGCAATCTGCCGTTGCGTGAGCCACAAAGTCTGGTGCTCGGACGGGACACTCAGCCGCATTTGGCCATCTTCACCCCGATAGAACAGGCAGTCGCCATTGGGGGCCGGTGGGGAAGACGGCTCGGCGCGCGCAGGTGCAACGACCGGAAAACGGGGCGATTCCCGCTTCTTCTCCCGCCGCAGGCGCCGGGGCTAACACGGGCGATCACGCCCTCATCACTCGCTCGCAATAAACTTCTCAATCCCATCAAACGCCGCTTCGAGATTTTCCATGCTGGTGGCGAACGAGATGCGGGAGTAGCCGTCGGTGCCGAAGGCCGAGCCCATGACCGTGGCTACGTTTTGTTGGTTGAGCAACTCCAGGCACCAGGCGCTCGAATCGTCGACTTGCACGCCGCCGTAAGTGCGGCCGAGGTGTTCCTTGATGTTGATGTAAGCGTAGAATGCGCCGCCCATCTCGGGACAACTCAGACCCGGGATGCTGGCGATCCGCTCGATCACAAACTGCCGACGTCGGGTGAATTCGGCCAGCATCTCTCCGATGCATTCCTGCGGGCCTTCCAGCGCCGCAATCGCCGCCTTTTGGCTGATGCTGCATGGGCAGGACGTCTGCTGGCTCTGCAGACTGCCCATCGCCTTGGCCAGATAGAGCGGCGAAAGGCTCCAGCCGATCCGCCAGCCGGTCATCGCGTAGGTCTTGCTGACGCCGTTGATCAAGATCGTCCGATCCATCAGGCCGGGCCGTACGGTGGGGAAACTGGCGAACTGGTGCGGCTCGTAGACCAGATACTCGTAAATCTCGTCGGCCACGACCACCAGATCCTTCTCGATCACCACGTCGGCCAGCTCGCCCAACTCCTCGGGCGAATACATGCTACCGGTCGGGTTGGAGGGGCTGCACAGCAGCAGGATCCGCGTTCGATCGGTGGTCGCCTCGCGCAGTTGGTCGGGCGTAAGCTTGAAATCGGCCGCCTGCTCGGTCTGCACAATCACCGGCACCGCCCCGGTCAACTTGACCAATTCGGCATAGCTGACCCAGTACGGGGCGGGAATAATCACCTCGTCGCCCGGGTTCAAAAGCACCGTGAAGGCGTTGTGCAACGCGTGCTTGGCTCCGTTGGAGACGACGACCTGCGCCGGCGCGTAATCCAGGCCGTGTCTCGCGTTGTATTGCCCGACGACGGCCGTTTTCAGCTCGACGATGCCGCCGGCGGCCGTGTAATGGGTGAAGCCGGAATCCATCGCCTCCAGAGCGGCCTTGCGGATGTGGGCCGGTGTGTCGAAGTCGGGTTCGCCCAAACTCAGGTCGCAGACGGTCCGCCCAGTGGCTTTCAGTTCCCTCGCCTTGCCGGCCATGGCGATCGTGGCGGAAGGCTCCAGGGCCTCAACAATACGAGAAATGGGGGCGGACATCACGACACTCCAGAAGTAGGGGAACTTACCAACAGCGGTTGACGCACCTTCGCGCACGCCGGACAATCATAGATAGTCTCCTGGCGTCTTCCAAGTGACTCCGACGGCATCTGAAGAAGGAATTCCGCACCGAATGGCTCGCTCACGTATTGGAATCTGGTTAATTGGTGCCCGAGGCGGGGTGGCTACCACTACATTGGTTGGTCTATCTGCTCTGAAGAAGGGGTTGGTTGGCACGACCGGACTTGTTACCCATCTGCCCCGGTTTGCCCACCTGGAACTTCCCGACTGGAAAGATTTTGTCGTCGGCGGCCACGAGATCCGCGAAGTGCCTCTATTGGACGAGGCCATGCGGTTGGCCACCGAGAGCCGCGCCTTCGACGCGGCGCTTGTCACTCGATGCCGGGCCGAACTGAATCGGATCGACAGCCGGATTTGTCGCGGGACCATCCACAACGTGGGCCGTAAGATCGCCGGCCTGGCGAGTTCGGAGGTTCCTCGCCGCGAGTCGCCCCGCGAGGCGATCGACCGGATCGGGGAGGATCTGAAGCAGTTTGCCGAGTCCCAGCGCCTGGATCACTTGATCGTGGTCAACGTGGCGTCAACCGAGCCCGCGGTGGATACGTCGGCGATTCCTCCCACGTGGGAGGAATTGGAGGAACTTTTGGATCGTCCCCGCAAGTGCCCCTTGCCGGCCAGTTCCTTGTACGCCATCGCCGCGTTGGACCGTGGCGCTTCGTATATCAACTTCACCCCGTCGCTCGGTTCGGCGCCGGCGGCGATCGACGACCTGGCCCGGCTGCGCAAAACCCGGCATTTCGGTTGCGACGGCAAGACGGGCGAAACGCTGCTGAAGAGCACGCTGGCCCCGATGTTCGGTCAGCGAAATCTCGACGTGATGAGTTGGGTCGGCCACAACATCTTCGGCAATATGGACGGTCAGGTGCTCGACGACCCGGTCAATAAGAAGACCAAGGTCCAGAGCAAGAACCAACTGCTGGGCAAGATTCTCGGCTACGAGCCCGATTCGCTCGTCTCGATCGAGTACATTAAGAGCCTGGGTGACTGGAAGACGGCTTGGGACCACGTCCACTTCACCGGGTTTCTTGGCACGCCGATGTGTTTTCAGTTCATCTGGCAGGGGTGCGACTCGTTGCTGGCGGCCCCCCTGGTTCTGGACCTGATTCGACTGACCGATTTGGCCCGCCGGCGCGGCGAGACCGGGTTGATGACTTTCCTGGCCAGCTTCTTCAAGAGTCCCCACGGAGTGGACGAACACGGGTTCGTTCGGCAGTTTCAGATGCTCGAAGCCTGGGCTCAAAGCCCCGGCCGGCAGTAACGAATACAACACAAATCACCGGGCGCCCGGTTGGGCTTCCCCACACATGCAGGAAATGAAAACTCGTGGCAAAGAAGGCAAGAAGAGAATCACCGTCGCCCAAGGCGGAAAAATCAGCAACGGCGAAGGCGGAGAAATCACCGTCGCCCAAGGCGGAAAAATCAGCAACAGCGAAGGCGGAGAAATCACCATCGCCCAAAGGCAGGAAGGCGTCGCCGTCGAAGACCCGAACGAAATCTGGTGCCCCGACGGAGAAAAAAACGCCGGCAGCCAAGGGAAAAGCGCCCGCAGCCAAGGAGACGGCGCCGGCAGCCAAGGGGACACCCCCCGCCAAATCGAGCCGGCCGAAGAAGAAGGCGGCCAAGCCGAGTGGCTTCGCGGGATTGGGACTCTCGAAGCTGTCGCTGGAAGCCCTGCATGACGCCGAGTATCTCGACCCCACGCCCGTACAGATTGGGCTGATTCCCCCGGCGCTTGAGGGGAAAGACGTCATCGGCCAGGCGCAAACCGGCACGGGAAAGACGGCCGCCTACGTGTTGCCGATTCTGGAGATGCTCGCCGACGTCGATGAAGGCACGGCGCCGGTCGCCCTGGTACTGGTTCCCACCCGCGAGTTGGCCGTCCAGTCGCGCAACGAGTTCGTCAAGCTGGCCGAGAATCGCGAGTGTGAAATCGCGGCCATCTACGGCGGTAAACCGATCCGCCCGCAATCGGAAAAGCTGCGTCGCGGTGTGGACGTCGTCGTGGGCACCCCGGGCCGGATTATCGACCACATCGGCCGCGGCACGTTGCGGCTGGATGAGATCCAGTGCCTGGTGCTCGACGAGGCCGATCGCATGTTGGATATCGGCTTCCGCCCGGACATCGAGAAGATCCTCCGCCGCTGCCCGAAGAAGCGGCAGACGTTGCTCCTCAGCGCCACGGTGCCGCCGCCCGTGCTGCGACTGGCCCAGCGTTACATGATAGAACCCCTGGAGCAGGATTTCTCGCCGACACAGATCGCCGTGGAAACGATCGATCAGCTCTATTTCACGGTCGACCCGGAGAAGAAGTTCGACCTGCTGGTCGCGCTTTTGCGTCGCGAGGACGCCAAGCAGGCGATCATTTTCTGCCGCACCAAACGGGGAACCGACAAGATCTTCCGCCGGTTGAGCAAGCACATCAAGGACGTTTCCTGTATCCACGGCGATTTGCAGCAGCGGCAACGCGACCGGGTGATGGAACAGTTTCGCGCCGGCCGAGTGCGCCATCTGGTGGCCACCGACGTGGTGGGCCGGGGGATCGACGTGACGAGCATCTCGCACATCATCAACTACGACATCCCCCAGTTCTGCGACGACTATGTCCACCGGGTGGGTCGTACCGGGCGCATGGGACGCGAAGGCATCGCGTATACGTTCGTCACCTCCGAGGAAGGCAACGAGTTGACGCGGATCGAAATCCGTATCAACCAGCAACTCCGCCGGGACGAAATCCCCGGTTTCGTCGCCTTTGCCAAACCCGAGGGCGACCCCGACGCCGAGGACGGAATATCTCCGGCCGCCAAGCCGGTCTACGGCAAGCGCAACAAGCGATTCCGCCGGGCTTTGTGAGCAGGGCGGCGAGTAGTCTGTCATGGACAAAGTGATGGAGTGGTGCCACTGGCATCTCGCCAGTGATTCTTGGACTCGGAGCTTGCACTTGGAAGCGACTAGGAAACACCCCACGAGTTGGGATGGACAAAGGGGACAGCCTACTTTACTGGGAGGAGAACCTTTAATCCCCTGTTCCCCTCTATTCCCCGGGATTGAGTCCGCCCAGTAAAAACCATTGGACCGTCAATTCTCATTACCACATGCCCATCGGACTCGTGCTCTGGCGTCCTTCTCAAGCTTGGCAATCGTATCGGCAAGCTCGCTTCCGAAGGAAAGTCCTTTACTTCCTTCCGACAGCCGCCTCCACTCGCGCAGGGCTTGGGCCGCCGCAGCCCGGATGTCCGGAGAACGGGCCTCGGCCGTCCGGACGAGTCGACGAGACCAGGCGTCGAGCAGCATGTCCGCCGGTGGCGTGCCGGCGTTGCCGGCGATGCTAAACGCGGAGTTCTCTTCTGGCCCCAGCAAGGTCTTGAAGGTCCGTATCAAGCGGGCTTGGCATTCATCGGAACTACGATAAGCCAAAGCTTCGCTCATGCCGATGAGTGCCATTGCCGTGTTGACTTCGGAAGACGAAATGGTGAGAGCCAACCGCACCATGATGGCGAAGACAAGATCTTCTGATTCGGCGCTCTCCTCCAGGCCTTGGTGAAGAATCCGCTCGGTTAGAAGCGTTCGCACGTCTTCGCCTTTACACAATAGTGCGTAGCCCAACCACCACAATCCCTGCTGAAGGCGATCCGCGTCGTTGCCGTGTCGGCTCACGATTGAGAAGGGACCCGAATGAACGGCGAGGGGATCGTAGCTTGGCAGACCGTCCGTGAACCACTTTCTCCAACAGGTGGCCAACCGACCGACCACCTCCTCGGGGCCAGCCTCCACGAGTTGCACCAACACGGTACACACCGATTGCTTGCCACCGCCACTAGCGTTCTGCGCCTCCATCGCATCTATCAGGTCGTTGACAAAACCCATATCCGCTTCCGGCCACGTTACTGACCGAAATGGCTTCCCAGATAATCGGCCCAGCAGTTCGAACGGGACAGTGTGATTCTTCTGTATCGTCGCGGCATACCCGATGGCCGTTGCGATAAGGCACTTCCGATAGTCTGGGTCGTCTATTCGCTTCCCCGAAAGACCTTCCTCCAGCCGTTTCACGTGGTGTTGACGCTCCGGACGGTCGCCGGCTTCTTCTCGAAGCCAATCAGCATGTAGTTCCGCCAACTCGGACCGCCACGCACACGCACTCCAGATAGTGTACCAGCGAGCTTCCGCAAATTCCTCGTTTGGAGCTGATGAGTCGGTAAGTGACGGTCAAGAAATTAGTGTCGCATGTTTTTTGCATTTCGTGTAAAAGGGTCGCAGTAGGTTCATTTCGGCGAT
>JABMRP010001207.1 GCA_013202535.1 Planctomycetota bacterium | reverse complement strand
GTTCGGCGTTGGTTGTCAGCTTCGCGCGACCTTCCCGTAGTCCCCGGATCTCGAAGTATCTCTTCAGCGACTCAGTCGACTCGAACTCGTCGTGGAAAAAGACGTCGCCAGGCCGTTCCAGCGCCAAGAGCCGGCCGGCGTCTGCCCGAGTTTCTGCCGTCACGAGCTTCGGATAGGAAGGGGCCACTCCTTCCGCGGCAATGGCGATTCCGCCGGCCGGCAACACAAACACCGCTATCCACATTGCGAAAATCCGTCTGGTCATGGGGATGCGCCTTTCTCCCTGTCTCGTGGTTTTCCTAGGAAATTTCGATACTCCGGCCGGGTCATCCATTCCTCGTAGCGTGGGTCTTCGGCCCATTTCTGATAGTTGTCCTCGACACCGCTTGCCAGGGGGCGATCCAGCGTTTTCTCGCCGGCCTGAGTGACTCGGATGTGCCCACCCGTTGGCCCATCGGTGTCGAACATGACCTCATACTCCGTCGTTCCAAACCTGATCACCGCGCCCATCCGCCCCGGTCGTTCGACGGCCTCAACGGGAACCATGTTCTCCGTGGCCTGATCGGCCGTGTGGAGCACTACGAGGAAGTTCGTGGCCGCGGGCTCGCCTTGGGGCAGCAGCTCGATACGCCAGCCGCCCAGGCCGATGCTGTTCTCGCGGTCGTGTTCCTTGCGGTGGCGCTGGGACTTATTGTTGGCGTAGGTGTCCCGTGTGGGGCCGTAGTTGACGCCCTCCACCTCGAACTCGTGCCACGGCCCGCCGACCGTGCGAAGGGTGCGGGCACCTTCCCTGGGAAACAGGACCTTTCCGAAAAGCCGTCCCTTCATCTCCGGCCAGTTATCATCCACGATGAAGGTATCAGCCCCGGTGTGCAGAAAGTGACCACCCGGCTCGGGGTTGCGCGCCGTCCCTTTCCCGTCCGGCGTTACGACGAGTTGTTCGGCCGGCGACAGCGAAGAATCTGGAGTCTTCTTGCCATCGAGTTGGGGCTCGTACAGCGCGTGCAGCAGCCACCGCGTCTGGAGACCGGCCCTGGCGTTGACCACCCGGTCGAAGACAACGAACGTACAGGGGCGGAGATAGACGAACTGCCGAGTGATCGACTCGACGCGAGTGGGCGGATAGGAGTGAGTGGCGTCGCCGGCCGCGTAGTCGAACAACGGCGACGTCTCGTACGCAATGATACGGCCTTCTCGGAAAGGTCGGTCGCCGGCCGAGGGTTTTGGCTGGTCCCAAAGTTTCCACCACGACTCGTCTTGGATCGGCGACTGTCCGCCGCTACGAACGGTCCCCAACAGGGCGTTGTTCCAGCCACGCAGCTCCAGCGGCTCGCTGCCTACCGTGATCGAATTGTGAGCGATCGTCTGACGGGCATACTCCCGGATGTGGGACAAGCCCTCGCTACGGACCTGTGAGCCGGCAAAGCCCAAGGCGGCGTTGTTCAGCGAGTGGACCGCTCCGGTATCGGCGGCGAGGATACCCCGCTTGTTGATGACGAAGTGTAGATTGTCGGCGTTGTTGCGGCCCCACGGGCCGTCGATCTCGCCGTATCGCCCGCAACGGAAGAGGGCATAGGTTGCGTCGTCGGTCCAGTCCGAGCGCATCACAACGTGCCCGTTCTCGGGGAACAGGCGGGCCGGTGGCAGCATCTTGGGCTCGACCGGCGGCAGATCAGGATCGTACCAGAGCAGTTTTCCCCATACGCCTCCTTCACCCACGGCACTCGTACCCCAGCCCATGGAGATCGTCGAAATCACCTTGTCCGTCCACCACTGCCCCAATCCGTCGTGAAACCTGGCGGCGGCCAGTACGGCCAAGTTGTCGCCCTCGAACTTGGCGGGCGTGATCGACTGCCAGTGGGCGCACATGGCATTGACGCCGACATGCACCACCTGGGGTGGCCACGTCCACGGTCGATAATGGAAGACGTAGTATTCCGGCGTGTGGGCCGCGAAATCACACTTGCTCACCCAATCCTGGCCGGTCGCGTTGGACCAGGCAACGGCCATCGTGAACCACTCGGTGTAGAAATGCTCGCCGTAGTAGCCGTGCGACATGGAACTGCCGCCCCGGCCTTGCGACCAGAGGTTGTTGTACTCGATCCCTTCGATCATGTCGGTCTGCAAGCGAGCTTTCAGATCGGCGTCGAGGAACTCATCGTGGCCGTGACCCCAAGCCGCCAGGTCCAGTACGACATGGGGCCGCCAGCGCTCTTTCTTGACGATGTCGACGATGCGGTCGGCTTCGGCCCTTTGCTCCGCGGGTGTCATCGCGCCCATCACCAAATCGGCGGCCAGCGGATAGGTTTGCACCCACGAGGGTTGCAGCTTCAACTTGGCCTGGTCGATGTACTTCCGCTCCTCGGTTAGATAATAGAGCACGCCCAAGAGGATAGCCCCGGCCTTGTTCTCCGCGGCGAGTTGCTTGGCGTGCTCCAACTCGGCGGCGATCCGAGGATGCTTCAGGCGTGCGCGGAGCCGGGGCAAGTCGGCCTTGGTGAACAGCAGTCTGGGATGCTCCCCGCGTGCCAGGGCACAATCGGCCGGAAGATCGACGCCACCGATCGTCACCGTGTCCTGCGCATCACAGGTAATCCAGCCTGAAAGCGCAACCGCGACCAAAGCCCCGCAGCAGAATCTCGACATGGCGTGTCTCCCGGATACTCACATTCCAACGATCTTGTCCTTCTGTTTCCGATGAATCATGGCGCCACCGTCGATGCCGTAAAGGCAGGCGCGTTTTCGAGCCGTTCAATCCGGCGCGCCTTGCTTCCACCGGTCGAACGCGCCCACCATCGCTTCCACGCGCTCTGGATGTCGCTGCGCAAGGTCATTTAGTTCGGTGCGGTCGGTTGTCAGATCGTAGAGTTCCCACGGCCCACCTTTGCCGGAGACGAGTTTCCATGGTCCGATGCGGATCGCCCGGTTGCCCGAAGTTGCCCAACACAGCGTCCTCGGGCCTTCCATCCGCCGACCGGCGAAATCCGGCAGCAGGCTTCGGCCCGCGATCGGCAGCACGTGGCGGCCGTTGAACGACTCCGGATTCTCGACGCCCGCGGCATCGAGGCACGTCGCCATGACGTCGGTGATGTGACCCGGCTCCGTGCAAATCGCTCCCGGCTGCTTGATCACGCCAGACCACCGAGCGATCAACGGCGTCGCGATGCCTCCCTCGTGGTTGGACTGCTTATGCCGGCGGAAGGGCGTGTTCGAGAGATTCGACCACGGAGGTCCCGCGGTAACGAACGTGTCTGGACCGCCGGGCGGGATGGTCGGCTTGTTGCCCACTCGGGTTGGCGTGCCGTCAACTCGCCATGTTTGCCCCGGTTTGTCCAGCGCGCCCACGGCCTGGTCGGAAGCGCCGTTGTCGGAGAGGAACATGACAAGCGTGTTGTCGTCGGTCTTTGCACGGCGCAGCGCGTCCATCACTCGGCCGACACTCTGGTCGAGTGAATCGACCTGTCCGGCGTAGGCGGCCATGCGATCGGCCTCCCACTGCTTGTGCTGCGCGTCCTGCCATGTCGGCACTCGTGGGTCTCGCGGCGACAAGCGACTCTCGGCGCCAATCAACCCCAACTCCACGAGTCGCCCGTGGCGGCGCCTGCGCGCTTCGTCCCAGCCGAGCTTCCCATACAGATCGCGGTACTTCGCCATGTCCTCGGGCTTCGCGTGCAACGGCCAGTGCGGTGCGTAATGGGAAACGTAAAGGAAAAACGGCTTCTTCCCAGCCGCGGCTTCGGCGATGAAATCGGTCGCGAAATCGGTGATCAAATCGGTCTTGTAAGCGCCTTCGGGTGGCAGGGTAAACGGGCGGCCGTCGCGGTAGAACTGCGTGTTACGCACCTCCTTGAAGTAGTTTCCCGGCCCCGTGTGTCCCGTACTGCCGAGGAATCGATCGACGTG
>JABMRP010001206.1 GCA_013202535.1 Planctomycetota bacterium | reverse complement strand
GCCCCTGGTTCAAAGAAACCTTCCACCGGCGGAAGAAAAGCCGCCCCTGGTTCAAAGAAACCTTCCACCGGCGGAAGAAAAGCGGCCCCTGGTTCAAAGAAACCTTCCACCGGCGGAAGAAAAGCCGCCCCTGGTTCAAAGAAACCTTCCACTGGCGGAAGAAAAGCGGCCCCCGGTTCAAAGAAACCCTTCCCCGGTCGAAAGAAATCCGCCCCGAGCAGAAAAGAGACTGCGGCCCCCGCGGACCTCGCTCCCGATCCGCAGCGGCTGCAGGTCGTTCTGGCGGCTGCCGGCGTGGGGAGCCGGCGCCAGTGTGAGGAACTGATCGAGGCCGGCCGTGTCGAGGTCGACCGTCGGGTCGTCACCCAGTTGGGCACCAAAGTCGATCCCCAGCGGCAGGCGATTCATCTCGACGGTCAATCGCTGAAGCCCCGCCGCCGGGTACACTTCATGGTTCACAAACCGCCGGGCGTGGTTTCCACGCATCGCGATCCGGGCGGGCGTCCCCGGGTCGTCGATCTGGTTCCCGACCGGGGCCAACGGCTGTTTACCGTCGGCCGGCTCGACATGTCCAGCGAAGGCCTGATCCTGGTCACCAACGACGGCCAACTGGCCAACCGGTTGGCACATCCCCGCTACGAGGTCTCGAAAACCTATCGCGTCGTCGTGGCCGGACAGCCTACTCGGGAGGTGCTGGCCAAGATTCGCCACGGTGTGCGACTGGCCGAAGGTGTTTTCCGCATTGCGGGCGTGAAGATCAAATCGCGCCACAAGCAGAGCACGTTGCTTGAGATCGAGCTCCGCGAAGGGCGCAACCGGGAGATTCGCCGCGTGCTGGCCCGAGTCGGACACAAAGTGCTACGACTGACGCGTATCGCCCTGGGACCGCTCCGGCTGGGAGAACTTCCCCAGGGTGCCCATCGACCCCTGACACGCGACGAACTTCGAGCGCTGAAGGCGGCAGCCACCACGCCTCGTCGCGAGGCGAACCAAGAGAAAACCGGCCGATGAACCTCACTCGCGATGGATCGACTTGCTCCGGTCGCCCTTGGCACGGACCGGCAACCGTCGAGCAAAATGCACCCATTGCTCGCGATATCCACAAACTCACGCTCGATTGCCCCGAGATTGCCGCGCGGGCCGTGCCGGGGCAGTTCGTGATGATCCGGCTGTCCGGCTCCAACGATCCGCTGCTGGGCCGCCCGATGGCCGTCTACGATCTCCGTCGCGATGCCGACGGAACGCCCCGCGGGATCGACGTCGTCTACATGGCCGTGGGCCGTATGACCGGGCGGCTGGCACGGGCGCCGAGTTCCGCGGAACTGACCATTTGGGGGCCGTTGGGCAACGGCTTCCCACCCACCCCGGGCGAGCACCTGCTCATGGTGGCCGGTGGAATCGGCGTGACACCCTTCCTGATGCTCGCCCAGGAGTACCTCGGACGGCAATCCTTCGGTGATCCGCCGCGACAGGTTCCCCGGGCGTCGCGAGTCACGCTCTGTTACGGAGCCGCCAGCGGTGACTTTCTGGCATGCGTCGACGATTTTCGCGCGCTGGGGATCGACGTGCGGCTGGCCACCGACGACGGTTCTCAAGGGCACCACGGGCTGGTGACCGAGTTGATCGGTCCCGCTGTCGAAGAAACGGCGGGCGAGGCGCGAGTGGTCTGTTGCGGTCCCGAGCCGATGATGGCCGCGGTGGTGGAGACCGCCCGACGACTGGATCTACCGTGCCAAGTCTCGCTGGAGACGCCGATGGCCTGTGGCCTGGGGATCTGCTTCAGTTGCGTCGCTCGGGTGCGCGACGCCTCGGGCCAGTGGGACTACAAGCGGACCTGCGTCGAAGGCCCCGTCTTCCAGGGGCGAGACGTGGAGTTGTAGTCGGCCACGTCGCTAAGAAGCAGCGCCTTGCTTCAGTGCCTTAATCCTTGCCGACAGGCGCGACTTGGTTCGGGCCACGGCGTTGCGGTGGATGATATTCTTCGCGCCGGCACGGTCCAGCCCTTGGGCGGCCAGACGGAATTCGACATCCGCTTTCTCTGCGTCACCGGCCGTGATGGCCTCGTGGACCTTGCGGCAATGGGTCCGCACGGTCGATTTGGCGCCACGATTTCTGGCACGGTGGACGATGTTCTGTCGCAGCCGCTTCTTGGAACTATTGGTACTTGGCATAATTTGGGTTGTCTTTGCCCGTCGGGTAAACTGAACAATAAGCCGTCGTTTGATTATTACCGGGACATTGGGGGGGGTGAGGCCTCATCCGCCAACGGAGTCACTCAGCATCATCCTTGTCCTGATCATCGTCCTCACTCACATCACCCGCGTCATTTGGCTCGTCCTCACTCACATCATTACGCATATCGTCGAGCTTGTCTAGTAGATCTGAAATATCTCTGTAGCCGAAATTCAGAGCGGCCAGCGCAGTAAGGTACTTCTCGGCAAGGCGCAAGTTCTTCAGGTTCATGGCCAGCTTGCCGGCCAGATAGAGGGCTCTCTGCTTATTATCAGGGTCCCGATCGGGAATGTCCCGCGTGGCCGAATCGTAGTGGGACAATCCCAAACGGTACTGCTTGATCTGCTGGAAGCAGATCCCCAAATTGAGCATGCACAGGCCCTTGCGGCGGGGGTCGTTCACCGCCTTCTGGTACTGCTCGATGGCCTCGTTGTACTGGCGCGCGAATTGGTGCCGCCGGCCCAACTCGAACTTATACGACAGGTTGTTTGGATATCGCTCGCAGCGGACCTTGTAGAGTGCCAACTCCTTGACATTGAGCGTGGCGGTCAGTTCCCTGGACTCCTTGGCGGCGTCTTCATCTCCCTGGCGGGCACGTTTGTCTGCCTTGCCGACCTGCTGGCGGATACGCCGCAACTCGACTTCTTCCCAGCGTTCGCGGATTTCCTCGTTGCCGTCGGATACTTCATGCGCCCGCTGCAACACGTCGGCCGCCTCTTCAAACCGCTCTTCGCGAATGTGCAATTCCGAGAGTTCGATGTAGTTTTCCATCGCCTCGGGATGCCGGGTGATCTCGCGCTCCAGCCGCTGGACGGGCGAGAAGACCTGCTGGTCGGCCTCGACGCGGGGGCCGTCCTGCTGCTTGGCGATGTTGATATTGCCGCCCTCGTCGTACCGCCCGTGTTCCCGGGCTTTTCGGATCGACAGCTCGGCGATCGCCTCCTCGGCCTCCTCGTTGTCCGGCAGGGCCAACTCGACCCGATGCCAGCAGGCGATCGCTTGATCGTAATGCCGTTGTCGGCCCAAGGACTTGGCGCAGGAGCGATTCACGTCGGGGTCTTTGGGTTTGGCTTCCAGGGCCATCCGCAAATACCGCAATTCGCATTCGTCGGCGGTGATCAACTCGCAGGCCTCGGACAAGGCGGCCAGGGTGGGAAAGTCCCACGGGTTGAGCTTGAGCATTTCCAGGCCGTTTTGGAAGGTACCCTCCCAGTCTTTAGCCGCCACGGCTTTCTTCGCGGCGTTGCGGAACTTCCCCCCCTTGAAGCCCGCCAGTTTGCTACCCTTCTTGTTGTTCTTGTATTTGGCCTGCAAGTTGTCCAGAAAGGACTCCAGATAAACCAGATTTCTCGGATCGCCGGCCACGCACTGGGTCAGCAGTTCGGTGGCGTAATCGTGGTCCTTCTTTGCGGTTAACCGGTTGGCGTGCTCCAGGCACTTCTCCATACGGCGCTGTTTGGCCGGAGTCAAGGGTTCGGGACCGGATGACGGCGGTGGCGGTGGCGGCGAAGAGTCTTTGTCTTTGGTTGCCATGGCGGGCTCAGTCCAGCGTGAAAAGAACGTTGACGAACCTCTGGGCCGACCGAGCGACTCCCGGCGGCCAACAAATGGTCGTGTGTATTCCCCCCCTCTATTTTAACAGCTTGAGCCCCCAACACAACGCCTCAACTGGCTCGGCATCGGGGGGAAGCCGTTGGAAAAGCCATCCGGGCAGCTCGTACCCTTGGGCACCGGTAACCGTTCGGCAGCCCACCGGACAACAATCCAGTATGATTATTATGGAGGGGGTTGCCTACTCCCCGGGTGGGAAGCGAGCGGGCGCCGAGATCCGCGGCAGAAGGGCTATTGCAGCTCGCGCCACGTGGTCCAACTCAAATAGCCGAGCACGGCGGCGCAGACGGAGAAGCCGATCGACATCACTTTGTCGCCGCCCCCCAAAGGGAACCCAATCGCCGTATCAAGGCCGAATACGATCAGAAGCAGCACTGCCACAACCAACCCGAGGATGGTTAGCGCCTTGGGCATGGAAATAGTCCCCGCGTCCGCGATGCAACAATTCGGAGTCATTCAAAAACGTCGATGCGAATCTAGTATAATTCATGGACCCCCAACTCACCAGCGCTAATCAGCGGAACTTGGGCAAGACGGCCCTATTGGGAAGCCGAAGCCGACGGGAGCACGTTGGAGGTGGGGTCGGACGGTCCGCCGAACCAAGGAGGAACGATGAGCGAAATTCACGACCAAGAAGCTGCCGGAGCCGACGATTGGGATACGTTTCGCCGCCTGATGCCGGTGACCGAGCGATGGGCCTATTTCGACCATGCCGCGGTCTCTCCCCTGCCGGCCACCACTCGCGACGCTATGATTCGCTGGTCTGAAGATATTGCAGCCAATGGAGATACGACATGGCCGGCGTGGAGCCGCCAGGTCGAGAAGGTCCGCTCACGGGGCGCTGAGCTGATCGGCGCCGACGAAGATGAAATCGCCCTGATCCGTAACACCACCGAGGGGATCGGTCTGGTTGCCGAGGGGTTTCCCTGGCAGCACGGCGACAACGTCGTTACCCTGGCCGACGAGTTTCCCAGCAACCAGTACCCCTGGCTGAATCTTCGCGGGCGGGGGGTCGAGACACGGCGTGTACCTACCCAGGGGGGGCGTGTCGACCTGGATCGGCTCGACGCCGCCTGCGACGACTACACGCGGATTCTTGCCATAAGTTGGGTAAGTTACAGTAGCGGGTGGAGGAATGACCTCGATCGGCTTGCCGAAATCGCCCATCGGCACGGAGCCCTTTTCCTGCTCGACGCGATCCAGGGCCTCGGCGTCTTCCCGTTGGACGTTCGCCGAACGCCGGTCGACTTCCTCGCAGCCGACGGCCATAAGTGGCTCCTCGGTCCCGAGGGAGCGGGCTTGTTCTTCATCCGACGCGAACATCTCGCGCGGCTTCGTCCCCTGGGCGTCGGGTGGAACAGCGTCGTGCATGCCCACGATTTCAGCCGCATCGAACTCGATCTGAAGCCATCGGCCGCTCGTTACGAGGGGGGGACGGCCAACACGCCGGGCATGATCGGCCTGGGAGAGAGCCTGCGACTATTGCGTCGCTTCTCGGTGCCGGCCGTTTCCCAGCGGATCCTCGAAATCACCGATCTGGCGTGCCAACGGCTCCAGCGCGTTGGTGCCAAGATTCTCTCCGACCGGCATCCCGACCACCGCAGCGGTATCGTGGCTTTCGAGATACCCGGTCGTGACCCGATAGCGGTTCGAGAAGCGTGTCTCGCGGCGGGCGTCGTGCTGAGTTGTCGTGCCGGGCGACTGCGGATCGCCCCCCACGCCTACAACAACGAGGCGGACATCGACCGGCTGGTACAAGTTCTGTCGAACCCCCTCGTTTAACGGATCGCCCAATGCTATAATCATCGGCCATGAGCACCCACACGCCGTATATTGCCGTCTATCCGGGATCGTTCGATCCGATCACCCTCGGGCACCTCAACGTGTTGGAGCGTGCCGCCCGGCTGTTCGATCGGCTGATCGTGGGCATCGGTATCAACACCGAGAAGCGTTCGCTGTTCGATTACGAGGAGCGTGCCGAGTTGGTCCGTCGCACCACCGAACATCTACCCAACGTCGAGGTGCGCACGTTCCGGGGATTGGCCGTCGAGTTCGTCAAGGAGTGCGGCGCCCGGGCGATGGTCCGCGGGGTGCGTCCGCTGACGGATATGCCGGCCGAATTGACGATGATGATGGCCAATCGCCGGCTGGCTCCCGAGATCGAAACGGTATTCCTCGTCGCCGACGGCGAGTTGGCCCACGTCTCCAGTTCGCTCATCAAGCAGATCGCCCCCCTGGCCGGCGACGAAGAACTGGGCCGTTTCCTTCCGCCGGTGGTGGTCGAGGCGGTGCGCAAGAAGGTGACGGCGGCGGGGTAGCGACCGGTTGGGAGTTATGGGCACCTTGCCAATGCTTCTTCGGTTCGCAGCTTGCATCCTTGCCCCGCCAAGACTGCGATAGCCTTATTGAAAAAGACTCCCGACCCCTTTTTCGTCCCTTTTTCGTCCAGGAGGCAAGGTGAGAAAGACAAGGAAAATCGCGTCACGGATCTCTGACTATACCGGGGTTCCCCTGCTGAGAGAGTACCTGCGTGGACGGAACAGAAAGAAAGCCGTCTTTATCTGGATCCCGAAAACAGCAGGCGCAAGTTTCTACAGTTGCCTCAATGCACCAAAGCTCTGGGTTAGCCCGCACCGGGTCAAATACCGCTTTGCCAATAACGGCACGGTTACGTTCGGGCACATGGACTACTCGGAACTTGTCGGGAAGAGGTTTGTATCCAGGCAATTCGATGAGTCTGCGTACAAGTTTGCCTTCGCAAGAAATCCGTATGGCCGCGCTGTATCACTTTACTTTTACCTGAGAAAGCATAGACTTTTGCCGTCTGACGAGAGCTTTCTTGCCTTTTGCCAAAGGTTGAATGAACAGGGATGCGAGCCAATCGGGCTGTATAACCGCTCCGGGCTTAGTCAGTGTAACCCGCAGACAAGGTGGACGGAAAACATCAAGATGGATTTTATCGGCAGGTTCGAATCCATTGAGGAAGATTCCGACAAGGTTTTCAGAACACTGGGGCTGCAGAATGTTCACCTTCCCTGGATCAACAAGACTGATCATGCCGGTTACGAGGAGTATTACTGTCGCCAGTCAAAAGGAATGATTGAGGAGTTCTACGCAGAGGATTTCCGCAACTTCGGTTACAGATGCGAATCCTTCATCTAGGGTGATTAAAGGAGTTTCTTTTGGTTCCTTTTATGGGCCTGACCCCATTTCCTTTTCAGGGAATAAGGCGGTGGTCAGTTAGAGTCCTTAATCCCTAATCCCGGCCTGACCTTGCGCCACGAAAGCTTGGAAGAGGAGGATAACGAACATGACGTGAGTTTGAAACCTTTTGTTGGAACCCTGCGGGTGGAAAGCCCGTCCGGTAGAGCTTGGCTGGC
>JABMRP010000121.1 GCA_013202535.1 Planctomycetota bacterium | reverse complement strand
TTCACCACCGACGAGGTCGCCTTGGCGACCGATGCCGGCTGGCAGCCGATCGACCTGGGCCCCCGCATTCTCCGCATCGAAACGGCCGCCGTGCTGATGACCGGTCTGGTGATCGCTGGTGCCGGTCCGAAGTAGTAGGCACACTCCGTGTGCCGTAACCAACAAACATCGCACGGAGTATGCCGTAAGGGGGCGGACGGCACACGGAGTGTGCCTGCTACTACTCGACGTGGTATCCGTACGTTTCGATGAAGGTGGCCCAGCGACGGGCGATCTTCCGGCGCGTTGGCTCGTCGAGTTGGTGACGGTTGGGTTTGTACTCGGCCATCTCGGCGGCGCGGGCTTCGAGCGCCGGCAACACGTCGTCGAACCGGCCCAAATCGAGCTGCTCGTAGACGCGGCGAATCTGGCCCACCGGGTCTTGGACGAGATCTTCGTAACGCACCTCGCAGAATCGCGACGGATCGATCAACGAGCGGGTTTCCTCGAAAACCGTGTACATCCGCTGGAAGTTGGCCAGCGTTTCTTCTTCCAGCCCCTCGAACGTCGTCTTCTGGACCGCATGATCGACGATCATCCGCTTGCGCATCTTGATCGTCGAGGGGAAAACGGCCACCGGGTCGCGCACGATGTGGATGAATCGGGCCTTGGGGAAAAGCTCCAGCAGCGTTTCGATCCGGCAGGTGTGCCACGGCGACTTCAAGACGATCCGTTTCCCTTTCCGCAGCGTAAGACACTTGAGAAAGTGGGTCAGCCCCTCCTTCCAACGACGCTTTCCCTCGGGCGGCACCTGGCGCAAGTCGCCGTACTCGGCGTACTGCGGACGGCGGGGAAAGGCAAACGTGAAGTAGGGCGACGGAATGCCCATGTTGCACAACGCGAACTCGTCTTCCTGCGGTTTCTCCCAATCGAAACCCATGTTGTCCATCGGGCGGTGCGAGGGCAACAAGAACCCCACGCACCGCGGCAGCCACGATTGGGTGACGAGAAAATGGTTGGGCGCAAAACAGGCGAAAGTATCCGCAAAAGCATGCCGCGAGTCGAGCACCATCAACTCGTGCAACAGCGTCGTCCCGGTGCGCCAGTGGCCGAGGACAAACAGCGGGTCGTGTTCGATCTGGGTGCGGGTGATCTTGCCTCCGTAGATCAGTTTCTGCAGCAGTCCCATGCAGGAATTGAAGCAGCCCAGCCCCACGATAATCAGCGACATCGCGATCCGCCAAGGCGAAACGGCAAACCGATTGTGAGCCAGCAGTCGCAGCCATCCCGACAGGGTCATCCCGCTCCAAAGGCGAGGTTCCCAGAACTTGGCCACGGTGTCTTTTCGATCGGGCGGAGTCTGCCGGTCCGGCTCATTGGCCATTACGTTTCCTCTTCGATTTCCGTGATATATCCTCCGGACGGGGGGTGCGATCGGCCGCAATCCGTCCACCGGCGCCACGTTGGACAAGAAACCATCTTAGTTGTCGCCACAAACGGGCGAAAGTTCTCTTTGGGAAAACTCCTGCTTGCAAATGGCCGCCGAATGTTTACCGTGGTAGTAGAGCCGAGCCCGTTTCCGCCGATGCTCGCGATTTCCACGTTCCCGCTCGATCCGCCGATGCTCCGACCAACACGACTCATCGCCGCCGGTCTCATCGCCGCCGGTCTCCTCGTCGCCGCGTTGACACCCGCCGCGTTGACACCCGCCGCGATGGCCCGATGGTGGACCGACTCGACGGGCCGGTATCGGGTCGAGGCCGATTTGGTCGAGCTGGTCGACGACACGGTCCGGCTGAAGAAGGCCGACGGCTCGATCGTTTCGCTGCCTTTGGAAAAACTCAGCAAGGCCGACCGGGAACACGCCCGCCGCGAGGCCGCCACCGGAGCGATCCAGCGTTATCCCCGCGACGCGAAGGCCTTCTACCAGCGGGCCGTTTCCTTTGGCAATGAAGAGCAGTGGGACAAGGCGCTGGCCGACATTTCCGAGGCCCTAAGGCTGGATCCCGACTATGTCGAAGCGTACTGCGAGCGGGGCCTCATTTACTGCCGGCAGGGGAAACTTCCAGAAGCACGAGCGGAGATCGACGAGGCGATCCGGCGGGCGCCGGCGTTTGCCCGGGCGTATTTCGATCGGGCTTATGTCCACGCCCAGACCGGCGAGGTCGATGCCTCGATTGCCGATCTGGGCCGCGCGATCGTGCTGGACCCGGAGTATACCGAGGCCTACTTCAATCGGGCGTTGGCCCGGGCCACCCAAGGCCAGTGGCCGGGGGTGATCGAGGATCTCGACCAAACGATCCGGCTCGACGCCGAGCATGGCGAAGCTTTTCGCAATCGGGGGGCCGCCTACACGAAGACGGGCGAGTTGGAAAAGGCCCTGGCCGATTTCAGCCGGGCGATTCTGCTCGATTCGGCCAGCGCGTCGGCCTTTACCGATCGGGGAGCCGTGTACGCCAAGATGGGTCGCTTTCAGGACGCCCTGGACGACTTCGACATGGCCCTGCGTCTGGACCCCAAGCAAGCCGAGACGATGGTCCGCCGCGGCGCGCTCCACATGAAGCAGGGCCGCCTACCCCAAGCACTGGCCGACGCCAATCGGGCCGTGCGCACCGCTCCCGAGTTGCCGGTGGCCTATCAATTCCGCGCCGCTCTCCACGGCGCCATGGGCCAAGCCCAAAAGGCCGCAGCCGACCGGCAGAAGCTGGAGCAACTCGCCGGGCAACGTCCGTAGCCCTCGTAGCAGGCACACGGAATATGGCCCGCCACTTAGAGTTCACCCCCGCACTTGTAGGCGTAATGGCATCCCCTGAAGTAACCACCAAGATTCCGAAATGCTGCGGAAATTCAGAGAGAAGGTGGCATTACCCGGGTGTTTCTGATTACATTGGTTCCTGTGACAGCGGCCAAACGAAGGAATGGGAAAACTAGCCATGAAACGATCTTTCTTACCGTGCCTTGCCCGGGCCAACGTCGCACGGATGTGCATCGCCTGCGTTGCAGCAGTTCTGATCGCCGGGGGCTGTGGCAGCGGCAAGGAACTGCCGCTGGGCAAGGTCTCCGGCCAGGTGACGTACCAGGGCAAGCCGGTGACCGACGCGATTGTGCATTTCCTACCCGAGAACGGCGCCTCCGCCGCCACGGGCGTGGTCGATTCGGAAGGCCGTTACACGCTGTCGACTCACGAAACGGGCGACGGGGCGGTCATCGGCAAGCACAAGGTGTGGTTCTCCAAGCAGGATCCGCCGGGCGGCGCCGCTCCGGCCGCGTCAGACGAGTCGTCTCTTCTGCCCGAGAAGTATCGCGGCGAAAAGAACTGCGCGAAGGATCCCAAGTTGACGATCGAAGTCAAATCAGGATCCAATACGATCGATCTCCCGCTGGAGTAGTTTGGCCAAGGCAAATGTGCCCGGCGTTTTGAAGCACGGCGACTTGAAGCACAGTCGCTCCCGCTTTTCCCCCAACGCCTGGCACAAGTGCCTGGGCTAAACGGTCAAGCGTCACTCCGCGGCAAGGCCGACATCAAATCGACGATCCGTTCGGCCGCGTGGCCGTCGCCGTAGGGACTCTCGTCGATCTGGCAGGCGGCGTATTCTTTCGGGTCGGAGAGCAGGGTGGTTACGCCCTGGACGATCGTTTCGGTCGACGTGCCGACCAATCGGGCCGCGCCCGCGGTGACCGCCTCGGGGCGCTCGGTCGTGTGACGCATGACCAGCACCGGCCGGCGCAGCGACGGGGCCTCCTCCTGCACGCCGCCGGAGTCGGTCAGCACGAGCTTCGACCGATCCATCAGCCACACAAACTCGGGATACGGCACCGGGTCGACCAGCCGGATGTTGGGCCGGTCGCCGAGAATCCGGAACACGGGCTCGCGAACGTTCGGGTTCAGATGCACCGGATAAAGAAACTCGACGCCCTCGAACCGGTCGGCCAGCGTGGCGATCGCCTCGCAGATGTTGTCGAAGCCCGTGCCGAAACTCTCCCGGCGGTGACCGGTGATGAGCACCACGGGCCGATCTTCGAGCATGGCGTATTTCTCGATCCAGCGGTCCGCTCGCGAGCGTTCCCGATCGACCGTTTGCAGCAGCGCGTCGATCACCGTGTTGCCGGTCACGTGGACCGTTTGACTGGAGAACCCTTCGGCCAAGAGGACATCGGCGGCCTGTTGCGTGGGCGCGCAATGCACGGCGGTGACGATGTCGGCGACGCGACGGTTGAGTTCCTCGGGCCAGGGTGCCTGGAGATCGCCGGTTCGCAACCCGGCCTCGACGTGTACGAAGGGCACATGGCGGTAAAACGCGGCCAGCGAGGCGGCCATCACCGTCGTTGTATCCCCCTGGGCGACGACGCAATCGGGCCGCGTGTCGACGATCACCTGGTCGATCGCTTCAATACACCGGGCGGTCAGTCCGGCCAGCGTTTGATCCGGCCGCATCACGTCGAGCTGCATATCGGCGACAATGCCGAAATAGTCGGTCACCTGGGCCAGCATCTCGCGGTGTTGGCCGGTCAGGCAGACGATCGGCTCGACGTCGTCCCGGCTTTGGCACTGCCCAACGACCGGCGCCATCTTGATGGCCTCGGGTCGCGTGCCGAAGATCAGCAGCGGTCGTAATGTGCTCAAAGGATCGGCCTCGTGATGGACAATCTTGACCCCGTCTTTCGACTCAGTTGGGCGGTATCCGCTTTGGCGCCGGTCCCACCCGATAAACCCGGACTACGTGGGATTGTTCGTCGAAACGACGCCGGGCGATCTGGGCCCGCAGTTCGGACGGCCTGCCGGGGAATCGCAGCACGGGATCCCAGATGTTGGAACCGTAGACTACCCAGCAAGCTTCCGCGGGCAGTGTCTTCGTTTCGTTCCAGAACCGCACCGCCGGTCGAAAACTCTCGGGAAGATAGTATTTGGTGCGCAGCTCCATGTTGGCGAGGATCGATTCTCCCGGTTCGGCCGAGGCCGAGACGACGCGGGCCGCTTCGCGATAGTCGTGCCGAGAACCGTCGATGAAATGGCTGGCCAACTTCGGAGCCAACAGCAAAGCGACACACGCGTACCAGGTGAGAATCAAACGGCGCGAACCGAGCCGCACGGCCACTTGTTCCATGGCATAAGCGGCGGTCATCCATAGCGGCAGGGCAAACAGCAGGCCGTAGCGAGGATTCCAGACCGGCATCAGCAGCGGTACGGCCGCCACGAAAACGACCACTCCCGCCGCCACGCCCGCCCACCAGCACATCGGGCCGCGCTGTTTGGTCACCACCAGACATAGAACCGAGCCGAAGACCGAAAGCGCCAGCGTGGGAACTCCCACGTGGGCGACGAACGAAACGAGCGGGTTGGTCCATTGCAGCCCGACGCCCGACCAGTCGCCGGCGATCGGCCGGACATGGAACAGGTAGATGGGCAGACACACGGCCGCCGCCAGCAGCGAGCGATCCAACACGCGGCGCGATATCCAGCCGGCCGGATAAGCGACCATCGCGGCCGCGGCGCCGACGCCCACCACGATCAGGATCATGCTGTGGGAAAGCATGGCCGCGGCGGCGCCCAGCGCGGTCAGTACGAGCATCGTCTTGCCCTGTTTGGGCGACCAGACGGCCATCGTCGTCAGGACCAGGAAAAGCGTGGCCGTGGTGTAAAACCGATTCTGTGCGGCCAGCCATACGAGCAACTGGCTGCCGTCGAGCAGAATGACCAGCCCCACGGCAAACAGCAGACTCCGCTGCCGCCATCCGAAAACGAAAACCAGGGTCACCGTCAGGATACCACAGACGACCGACAAGAGCCGCGTGGCCGGTTCGCTCGGTGGAAGCACGCTCAGCAGAATTCGCTGGGCCGTATACCACACGGGCACGAGTCGCGGCAGGCGCCGGGCCAGACTGTCTTCGGAGTGTTGGTCGACCTCGACACTCGGATCAATCTTGCCCAACTCCGCCAGCGAGGCGACCTCGTCGGTATCGAACGGCCACTGGGCTATCCCCCAGCATTGGAGCCCCGCGGTGACGAGCATCACCACGGCAATCGCCGCCAACCGGCCGGATCGGCGCACCGTCTCCCACGCGGGGCCAATCAACTCCGCTTCCGCGTCAGACGTCATGACCGGACCGTCGGCCATGCTATTCCCTATTCCCTATTCCCTATTCCCTACCTCCCAAACCGGCGCCTCAACATCAACCCGAGCGTCTGCAACACGGTGCGGCCGACGTTCATCTTGCTCACTCCGCCTTTCTGGTCGTATCGCAGAACGAGCGGGACCTCGCTGATGATGGAGCCCATCTTGTGCAACTTCAGCAAGATATCGACCATGCAATGAAACCCGGCTTCGCTGACAAAGTCGTCGCCGTATCGGGTAAATGCCTCCTTGAGCAGTCCGGCGCGGTACGCCCGATAGCCGCAGGTGTAGTCGCGAACACCGGGAACCGGAAAGACCAGTTGAAAGAGCGTCCGGGCGCCGTTGCTGAGCATCCGTCGATGCCAGGGAACGCCCATCACCCGGGCTCCGTAGCGATAGCGCGACGCGATGACCACGTCGTTGCCTTCGCGAACCTTGCGAACCATCGACCCGATCAACCCCGGCGGGTGCGTGTTGTCGGCATCCAGGGCAACGATCACGTCGCCCGGGCGGCTCATCTCGGTGGCCGTGCGCAATCCGTCGCGAATCGTCGCGCCAAGCCCCTGGTTCACCTCGTGACGTTCGACGCGAACGGGCATCCGCTGGGCATGAGACTGGGTCACTTCGATCGAACGGTCGCTACTCCCGTCGTCTACCACAACCACCTCATAAGCAAACCCGTCGTCGGCCATCGCCCGGGCGACTCCCTCCAAGAGCGGGCTGAGATTCTCCTCTTCGTTGTACGCGGGAAGAACCACGATCACGCGGCGGCCGGGATCGGGCGAGGGGCTGCTGTCGGTGGGTATGTTCTCGGTATTCATCGAGCCTGTCCGGAGCGAGAAAAAAGGAACGGTCGGGAAAACGGGTTGCCAGCCGCCGCTATCCAGGTCATCGGGTTACCACGGCAGAAACCGTGGCGAAACAAAGAACAGCCGAAACCGCTCTTGCGAGGGGTGTGCTTCCCGGTCGTGCCCGTGGTCTTCCCAAATATAAGTCCGTGTCGGCAAGACGCAAGCAGACCGTACGATGGGCTTCCGAGCCCGTCGGTCGGGATTTCGGTCCGGGATGGTCGACGGGCTGGGAAGCCCATCGTACAGAATGATGGTCGACGGGCTGGGAGGCCCATCGTACGGAGAAGGCGCGCCTGAGTGCCACCGGCGCCATCGTCCGTGTAAGGCCGGCATGACGACCGAGATGCCCGTGGCACTCATGTCGAAGTGCCCGGGCCAGACAACCGGAAAGATCCGCCGAGGAACCGCTGGGGGCCGTTTACAGGCCGGCCCGGCGGTCGTTGGGGGCCAGTTCTCGCTTGTACAGGTCGTACTGGATGTCTTCCTGCACGAACACACACCGCCCGTCGGCGTAGGTCACGTGGACACCGCCGGGGTGATTGCTGGAGGGGCGGGCGTATTCCATGTTGTTGGGATCGGTCCCCTGATCGTTGCAGCGATT
>JABMRP010001205.1 GCA_013202535.1 Planctomycetota bacterium | reverse complement strand
CTTTGAATCCGCCGCCGGCGACCAGCGCGCTGAAGACTTTGCCGTAATGTTTGCGTCCACCGTTCCAAGGCGTCTGCCAGTCGACCTTGGGTCCTCGTCCGAACTCGCCGCAGCACCAGACCAGCGTGCTCTCCAGCAGGCCGTGATCCTGCAGGTCCCCGAGCAGGGCCGCGAGCCCCTGGTCTAGTTGGGGCGCCTGCCGTCGCATGGTTTGGAAGTGGTTCTTATGCGTATCCCAGCCGCCGGGATAGTTGATGACAATGTAGGGGACCTCCGCTTCGACCAGTCGCCGCGCCGCCAGGCAGTCCTGTCCGAAGGTGTGGCGGCCGTAACGCTGGCGCAACTCGGGTTTCTCCTTGGAGAGATTGAATACTTCTTTGCCGGCGCCCAGGATCAACTCATAGGCCCGCTGCTTGGCCTCCTCGGCGGCCACCAACTCGGGATTGGCCGCCATGGCGTGGCCCATCGTGTTCATTTTCGCAAGCAGTTCGCGCCGGGCCTTTTGGCGGTCGTCGGTGATGCTCCGGGCGACGATTCCTTCCACCTCGAACCGCTCCGCGTCGGGGTCGCCGCCGGTGGCAAACGGTTTGTACTTGGGACCCAGAAACCCCTCTTCGGAGAACCGCCCCTGCGGCCTGGTGAGCACAATGTAGGGCGGCAGCATCCCCTTATACCCGGGACTCTTCATCAGCGAAAACACGGCCCCGACGCTTGGATAGGCCAGCCGCTCTCCGCGGGTGTGGCCGGTCTGCATCAAGTAGGCCGCCGTCTCGTGGCCGTTGATGCCGTGAGTCATGCTGCGGATGAGAGAATACTTGTCGGCCTGCTTGTCCAACTCGGGAAACAGGGCACCGAGCTGGATGCCGTCGACGTTGCTTTTGACCACGTCGGGGAACTCGCCCATGTAGTCTCGGCCGGCTTCCGGTTTCGGGTCCCAGGTGTCGTTGTGCGACATGCCGCCCCAGAGGAAGATCTGGATAACCGATTTGGCCTTGACGACCTTCGGGGCCTTCTTCTTGCCCTCGGCGGCCAGGCAGTGCGAGCCGAGACCGCCGGCCAAGAGCGCGCCCCCGGCACCGCAAAGGCCGCGGTGCATGGCTTCACGTCGGGAGATCCGCATACCACCTCGTGAATGGTCGTGCCTACTCATGTTTGTTGCTTCCTTGGTAATTAGTGCCGATAGAGAAACTCGGGACTATTGATCAAAGACCAGGCGATGTCGATTGCCGCGTTACGTCGATTCAAAGTCGCCTGGACATACTCCGCCACGACCCGCAGCTCTTCGGCCGTCGGCTCGCGTGAAAGAATCGTCAGGTAGAGTGTTTTCACAATCTCCGCCGGTGGGCGGCCGGAGGCGATTAGCGCTTTCATCGCCGGCCCCTGTTCCAGCTTGCTTTGGATATGACTCGAATTCAACAGGTGCAGCCACTGGGCTGAGTCGATCGTGTTGATGCGCTCGTTCGCCGTGCCGGTCGCCCGCGCCGAACGGCCAAATAACGTCAGGAACGGACTGGTGATGCTGCCGTCCGCCAGGGCGATCGCCGGCTGGTCCTTGGGGATGTACGTAAAGGGCTCCGGAATCGCGCTGGTATAGAGATCCGTCGTGCCGGTGATCTTGTTGACGGCGTCGATCAACACCTCGGCCTCCAGTCGGCGCAACGGATAGGTGGCAAAATTGGCCTCGGCCTGGGGATGGTCGAACCGGGTCAGAGATGAAAGCTGATACGTGTTGGACATCAGAATCAACCGGTAAAGGTGCTTCAGATCGTAGTCGTGGGCGATCAGCTCCTTTTCCAGATAGTCCAAGAGCTCGGGATTGGCGGGCCGGTTGTCGTCCCGAATATCGTCCGGCTCATGGATGATGCCGCGTCCTATCAGCCACGCCCAGACGCGGTTGACGATGCTCCGCGTGAACCAGGGGTTCTCCGGCGTGATCAGCCAATCAGCGAAGATCTCCCGCGGATCCTGGTTGGAGGGCAACTCGATCTTGGTTCCGTCAGGAAAGACGGCCACCAGTGGCCCGGCGACGGCCGGCGGCTCGGTCGCCTTTTCGGGGTCGTCCGCGGTGGGCTGTGCTCTCGTCGTGGTGATCTTGGCCTGTCCGGGCGCAACGCTGGTGGCCAGGGTGGCGGACTTGAGAGGATCCCAAAAAACGCTTTCCTCCTTCCACTCGCTGGTCGGTTTGTATCCGATCTGCGAAAAGAAGACTGCCGTGCCCGACAAACGGCCCGTCGGCCAAGACTCCGCTCGGGCTCCCATGAACGCGAGCGCCGCGGCGGTGGCGATGCCCTCGGGCGTCTTGTTCTGGATGCCGCGGTAGAAGTTGACCGGCCCGACGCGGAAATTGCTGCCGCTGGAGGTGAGCATCTCCCGGACGAACTGGTCGTACGGCTTGTTCTCGACGATCGACGCGCGAACCCAGCGGTGATACGCCTGGGCCGCGTTGGGCCAGAGGTTGATGGGGAATTCCGCCTTGATCCGCAACACGTCGCCCCATTTCATCGACCAATAATCCGCGAACTCATCCCGCTCCAGCAGCCGTTCGATCAGGATACGCCGCTTGTTCTTCGTGTCCGGATCCGCAATAAACTCCCGGGCCTCCTTCGCGGTGGGCAGCGTGCCGATCACGTCCAGATAGGCGCGCCGAACGAAAACCGCGTCGGAGCAGAGGACGGGCTGGATCTTCAACGACGCCAGCTTGGCGAAAACGATCTTATCCAGCTTGCTCACGGGGGCCGGCGAGGTGGTACTTTCATAGATGTTGGGCGCGTTCTCGGCCGTCGCGACTCCGCCCGCAAAAGCCATGAAGACGACCGCCAACTTCAAGCATGTCTTCCTCATCCCGTCTAAGCTCCGATCAGGGTTCATTTTGTTGTGCCGCTCGAACAAGAAGGCCTGATTTGTGCCTCTCACCGGGCTGGTAGCCGCAGGGTCGCGAAGCAGATCCAGGCGCGCAATACCCACTATCATACCAAGTCACCCCCACCCCTTGTGTAGCACCCGGACGAATTTTTTCCGCTCGATAGTCATTTTCTTGAGGATTGCCTGAGTTGTGCGCGCGGCGGAGGAGTCACGGATAGCCGTAACTCATTCACCACCAAGTAGTTGCGTCACGAACGAGTCGGCCGCACGAGGTTTGCGCAGCCATCAGAGCCGGAATTCCCAGCAGTGGCCACATCCCACGTGAGATCCGTCCCGCGGCTACCGGCACACCGCATCGATGATGCGAACCATCGTCTCCTCCACCTCCTGGGCAACAGTTTCCAGTTCAGGCCGACCGAAGAGGCCCAGCAATGCCGTGGGCTTGAGGGTGGATACCTTCACTTTGCCGCCCTCCTGGTACACCGAGATCCGGCAAGGCAGTGCATTGGAAATCGAAATGTCCGTCTCCAGGACGGTCTTTGCCTTCTGAGGGTTGCACACCTCGAAGATTCGGCATTCGGGTGCGAACTCCACACCCTTGGCTTGCATCTTCTGTTTCAGATCGTGAACCCCAAGGACGCCAAATTTCTCGGCGGCGGCAGCCTCCTCAAGTTTCTTGGCGACGTCGTCAATCGAACCACTTGCCTCTCGAACGTATAGCATGGAGAATCTCCTACAAGTTTTCCTTTCCTCGCACAACTCGAAATGCGCCTGCGGCCCTAAGCGTAAACAATTGTTCAGGTTCCGTGCCTTCCTCACGAAAAGACCGAGCACCTCGCCCATCATAGCGAATTATCGATGGAGACCAAAGGAGGCGTTGGAAACTATCCGCCCGCATGAGACGCTCGGGAGATTCCGTCTCCGCGGGCTCTGGCTTCCAGAACGCCGTCAGGATTATCGAGAGGATCTGCTCGCCCTGTTCCGGCCCTTCTGCAAGAGCGAACTCCGCGCAGGAGTTGGGCTCAATTTGAGGTGCTTTCTACGTCCCGTAGTATGCTATGGCATGTGCCGCAAGCCACAGGCCCGTGGAAACCACGCCCAGAAACGTCGCGTAACGACGCCAGTGGGCCATCGTCGCGGGGTCACCGTCGGAGGTAGTCCCATGAAGGTGCCGGATATCAACGTACCTCGCGGCGAGCAGCGAACCAACGATTGCCCAGTAGAGGGCATCTGCCAAGCCCAGCAGACTGGAGCGATGTTGGAT
>JABMRP010001204.1 GCA_013202535.1 Planctomycetota bacterium | reverse complement strand
GGGTGGATGTGTCGCCAGCTAGCTACCGACTAGGAAAACCCAAGCGATGACCAAATCAGATGCCGCTACTGTCGATCTGGAAACGGTTTTGGCAGGAGCCCAATTGCCGGCGATGCCGCAAAGTGCGATCCGCCTGCTGGAGCTCTCCCAAGATCCCATCAACGGCCCGGCGGAGTTTGCCGTGCCGATCGAATCGGATCCCGGTCTGACGGGTCAGGTCCTGCGGTTCGTCAATTCATCCTATTTCGGGTTTTCCCGAGAGATCTCCAGCGTGAAGTTGGCCATCACTCTGGTCGGGATTCGGACGATCAAGAACTTTGCTCTGTGGAGCGCCGTGTTCAGCTTGATGCCCAATCCCAAGTGCGGTCCCTTCGATCTGAAGAACCTTTGGCAGGACTCGCTGCGACGGGGACTGCTGGCGCGCACGATCGGCAAACTCCTGGGCATGAAGGACGCCGAGGAACCGTTTGCCGCGGCCTTGTTGCAGGATATGGCCGTACCGCTTCTAGCCAAAGAAGCACCGGAGGCTTATGCCAAGCTGCTGACAGCCCGGCAAGACGGACAGCACCGCCTTTCGGATCTCGAGCAACAGGTGTTTGGCTGGACCCACGCGGAGGCGGCCGGCGTGATGGCCCGACACTGGAATCTGCCCGACGCCTTCGCCTCGCTGGTCGAACAGCACCCGGCCATCGACTATTGGATTCCCCGGGCCGCCGAGTCTCCCGCCGAACTGGCGGTGGCCCTCTCGGCCTTGCTGCCAACTTCCGCGGATCCGACCTGGATCGACTGCGAGCTCTTCGCGAAATATTATGGGCAGGTATGCCCCCATGGCCCGAGCGTCGAGGAATTGCTGGCCGACACGGACCGGCAGTTTGCCGAATTCGCTCCCGTGCTGAAGCTTGCCACCCCCAGCAAGTCGCTGGTAGACTGCCACGAGCAGGCCAAGGCGTCTGCGTAGGACCACGGCACAAGCTTCAAGTGTCGTGAGGTATCAGACACTTGGAGAAACGGCCATGGCCCTCGCGCTCCCCTCCCCGTGGCAAACCCGGTTCGTTCTCCTGATGGCTACGGTCCTTACCCCGATCGGCATATCACGGGCCGCGGCCGACGACCGCCCAAGTTCCGCCCGGCTGCCGAATTTCGTCGTCATTCTTTGCGACAATCTGGGCTACGGCGACGTCGGTTGCTTCGGTTCGACAAAGCATCGCACGCCACACATCGACCGCATGGCCGAGCAGGGGACGCGGCTGACCGGTTTCTACGTTACCAGCGGCGTATGCACCCCGTCGCGGGCCAGCCTGATGACCGGTTGTTATCCGCGGCGCGTCGGCATGCAGATCAGTTCGCAGGGCATGTCGGTGCTGCGTCCGGTCGACTCCAAGGGGCTGCATCCGGACGAGATCACGATCGCCGAGGTGCTCAAGCAGCAAGGCTACGCCACCGCCTGTATCGGTAAATGGCACCTGGGCGATCAACCGCCGGTGTTGCCCACGCGCCAGGGGTTCGACTTCTACCTGGGCATTCCCTACAGCGACGACATGACGGCGCGGCCGGGCAAACCGTGGCCTCCGCTGCCGCTGCTGCGAAACGAGCGGGTCGTCGAGGCGCCGGTCGACCGCAGTCTGCTGACGAAGCGTTACACGGAAGAAGCGATCCGGTTCATCACGAAGCACAAGGACGAACCGTTCTTTCTCTACTTGCCCCATGCCATGCCCGGCAGCACGCAAGCCCCCTTCGCCAGCGACGCCTTTCGCGGCAAGTCGGCCAACGGCCCCTACGGCGACTCCGTCGAAGAGATCGATTGGTCCACCGGCGAGATTCTCGCGACGATCAAGCGACTCGGCCTGGACAACGACACGCTGGTTCTCTGGACTTCCGACAACGGTGCCCCGCGTCGCAATCCGCCGCAAGGCAGCAACCGTCCGCTGGGTGGCTGGGGGTATACGACCATGGAAGGCGGCATGCGGGTGCCCTGCGTGGTGCGATGGCCCGGCCGCATTCCCGCGGGCCGTACGTGCGGCGAGTTGGCCACCACCATGGACCTGCTCCCCACGCTGGCCCGGCTTGCCGGAACCCACCAGCCCAACGATCGGATCATCGACGGCAAGGACATCTGGCCGCTGCTATCCGGCCGCGACGGAGCCACCTCGCCGCACGACGTGTTTTACTACTACCACGTCGAGCAGCTCCAAGCGGTGCGGTCGGGAAAGTGGAAGCTTCATCTGCCGCGGAAATCGAGCCGCAACCTCCCGTTGCGAGCCGGAATCGAACGCGAGCCGATGCTCTTCGACCTGAAAAAGGATCTCGGCGAAACAACCGACGTCGCCGCCGATCATGCCGACATCGTGCGGCGTCTGCTGACGCTGGCCGAGAAGGCCCGGGCCGACCTGGGCGACACGAACCGCCCCGGCAAGAATCAACGCCCCGCTCTCTGGGTGGACGATCCGAAGGCGCTGGTGAAGTAGCCAACTGGTCCAACTTCGTTAGCCCCGTCGGGGAGCGACGGGATTCTTCGCGTT
>JABMRP010001203.1 GCA_013202535.1 Planctomycetota bacterium | reverse complement strand
GTTCCAACGGCAGTGCGACGGGATCGTCTCGCCGAGCAGGAAGGTGTTGGAGGTACCGTCGCGGATCTCCTCGATCCTAATGCCCCGATGATAGCGGGCGATTAATCCGGCGAAGGTGCCGATGGGGATATTCGGCCCCGGGGAACTGCCGAAATTCCACCCCTGACAACACCAGTTGCCGTTGCCGGCCGTGGGGTTTGGGTCGGGACAGAAGGGGCAGGAGTCCATGTGGGTCGGACCCATGCTGGCAAAGTACCACAAGGCCATCGACTCGGGCGGGTTTTGAGACCAAGTCGTCGAGCGATTGTCCAGCACGCCGCCCTTGCCGCCGTCGTCGTCGGCCGGACACACATACGTGGGGATCGAGGTGAGCACGGCCTGCGCGTTGTCCGGGTGGCGCATGTCCTCCTTGAAATTGAACAGATCGTACGCCGCCTTCTGCTCCATGTGCGGAAGGATCGCCGCCGGCCAGGGGGCCATCTTGAAATACTCGGGCTTGTAGGTCACGCCGCCCGAGCCCTGCGGCAGACTGTTGTTCGCCCCGTGGTAGTTGTGCATAGCCAGCGAGATCTGTTTGAGGTTGTTGCTGCACTGCATCCGCCGCGCCGCCGCCCGAACCGCCTGCACGGCCGGCAACAGCAACCCGATCAGAATGCCGATAATGGCAATCACGACCAGCAGTTCGACGAGCGTAAACGCCTTCTTTGATCGGCGAGAGGGTCGGTTCTTTTTGTCAGGCACGCGTCTGTTCCCCAAGAATGAATTCGATCGGCCGGTTGCGCCATCGGCGTTGCCCCAACCGCCTTGCCCGTGACATCCGATAGTATATCATCGGTTCCGCTGGCTTCCTATGCTCTTGTTCCCATGCCCCCCATTTCCGCTTTGCCCCGAAAACCTCTATGATGGGGGACATCGTATGAATTCCCGCTCCCGAGAGGGGGGCGCAGGTTGGCGTTCTGATGGAAGAGGCGGATCGAGTCGTGTTTCAAAACCCCCCCCCGATGAACTGGGCCCTTTGGAAACGAGCCCTTGGCGACGGCCACCGGCAACTGATTGTCAGTTGTTTGCTGCTCTTTCTCTTCGGCTGGATGTTCGTCTGGTGGATGAGCATGCTCAGCGGTGCCAAATGGGGGAAGTTGCTGCACCTGATGCCCAAGGTTATCAAAGACGCGATTGGCGAGGATATCGTGCAACTGGCCACACCTACCGGCCAGTTGAGCGTGCTCTACGTCCACCTGATTGTCATCCTCCTCTGTCTGGGTTGGGCGGTCGGACGGGGATCGAACATGGTCAGCGGCGAGATCGCCCGGGGGACCATGGAACATCTGCTGGCGCTGCCCGTGCGGCGTCTCACGATCCTGCTGATCCCCGTCTGCGTGGCCACCGCGGGGGCCGCGTTGCTGGCTCTTGCGGTCTGGATGGGGGTCGCCCTCGGGCTGCGCACGGTGAGCGAGTTCGCCGAACTCTCGGCTTGGAGCTTCCTCCCCGGCACGGTCAACCTCTTCTTCATGGTCTTCTGCCTCATCGGAGTGGCCACGCTCTTCTCGGCTTGCGATCACGATCGCTGGCGCGTCATCTGGCGCACTTGCGGGTTCTATGTCGTTTCGTTGATTATCAAAATGGTCGGTCGGATATGGGAGACCGGGTCGTGGCTCCAGTATTGCACGTTTCTGGCAGCGTACGATCCCCAGAAACTGATCCTCAATCCCGGCCAGACGTGGTCCTTGCCGTTGTGGGGCGACGCGTCGCTTACCCTCGTGTTGGCCTGGTGGTACAACCTGGTCCTGGCCGTCCTGGGGCTGCTGGCCTTCACCGCCGCGGCGGTCGTGTTCCTTCGCCGCGATATCCCCGTTTCACGCTAACTCTTCATCGAATCCGTCATCATGTTGATCAGTCTGCTGGATGTCAGTTTACGGTTTGTCGGGCCGCCTCTGTTGGAGAAGGCGACGCTGCGCATCCATCGGGGCGAGCGCGTGGGGCTGGTCGGGCGAAACGGGTCGGGGAAGACCTCGCTGATGCGGTTGGCCGGGGGTGAACTCGAACCGGACGACGGCCAACTCCAGCACGCCGCCGACTTGCGCACCGCCCGGCTCCCCCAGGAAGTGCCCCGCGATCTGCGCGGAACCGTTGCCGAAGAGGTCGCCCGAGGGGCAATTTCGACCCACGCCGCACACGACGGGGAGCACGCCTTGCACGCGGCCGGTGACTGGCGCGCCGAGCAGCAAGTGGTTCGCGTGCTGTCCGAACTGAAGCTGCCCGGCGACGCGGCCGTGGAAACGCTCTCCGCCGGTATGAAGCGCCGCGTGCTGCTGGCCAAGGCGCTGGCCGGCGACCCCGATCTGCTGATGCTCGACGAACCGACCAACCATCTCGACGTCGAGTCGATCACCTTTCTCGAAGACTATCTTATTCGCTGCCGGCCCACGCTGCTGTTTGTGACCCACGATCGGGTCTTCCTGCAAAAACTGGCCACGCGGATCGTCGATCTCGACCGCGGCGAGTTGACCAGTTGGTCGTGCGACTACCCGACGTATCTGAAGCGGAAAGAAGCGCTCGCCGAGGCCGAAGTGAAACAACAGGCCCTGTTCGACAAGAAGCTGGCTCAAGAGGAAGCCTGGATCCGCCAGGGGATCAAGGCCCGGCGCACGCGCAACGAAGGGCGAGTTCGGGCGCTGGTGCAACTACGCCAGGCGAAACGTGATCGGCGCGACCAGCCGGCCGCCGTGCGGATGCAAATGCAGGAGGCCGAACGATCGGGCCGGCTGGTGGTGAAAGCGCGAAATATCGACTTCGCCTATGACTCCGAGCCGGTGATCCGAGGGCTGTCGACCGACATCTTTCGGGGCGATCGGATCGGCATCATCGGCCCCAACGGATCGGGCAAGACGACGCTGCTCGGCGTGCTCCTGGGCGAAAACAAACCGCAACAGGGCACGCTGCGACATGGCGAGCAGTTGGAAATCGCCTACTTCGACCAGCTTCACGCGCAACTCGACGACGAGCGGTCCGTCGAGGAAAACGTCGGCGGTGGCAGCCAAAACGTCACCGTCAATGGCAGCACCAAGCACATCATCGGCTACCTTCAGGATTTCCTCTTCTCACCCGAGCAGGCTCGAGGCCTGGTGAAGTTTCTCTCCGGCGGCGAGCGCAACCGTCTGCTCTTGGCCCGGCTGTTCACTAAACCCTCCAACGTGCTGGTGCTCGACGAACCGACCAACGACCTGGACATCGAGACGCTGGAACTGCTGGAAGAACAGCTCATGGAATACTCGGGCACCGTGCTTCTGGTCAGCCACGATCGGGCCTTTCTCAACAACGTCGTCACCAGCACCCTGGTCATGGAAGGCGAAGGCCGCGTGAAGGAATACGCCGGCGGCTACGACGATTGGCTCACACAGCGCCAATC
>JABMRP010001202.1 GCA_013202535.1 Planctomycetota bacterium | reverse complement strand
GAAGATCGGTGGCTTTCCGTGAAGCCAGGGGAGATGGATCCGTCCGGGCAGCCATTTCCAGGCCAAAAAACTTCCCAAAAAAACAATTCGTTATCTCAAGTGTGGAACTTGGGTTAGTAACCACCAGCAGAGTTCGTGGCATGAGGAAGGCCCCTGAAAGGGGTCAGCCGGCAACGTAATGGGCATGGCTGACCCCGGCAAGAAGATCGCCGGACTAATGGCCCGCACGCTGATCCGTCCAGCCGACATGGCCGACAACATCCTCGACCGCGAAAAGCACGCGGAGTGGCAGGGCGAAACGAGCAACACCCGTGTGGAAGCGGTAGAGCTTGGTTGGCACCGAGGGCGGGTGACCGGCTAGCCAAAACGAAACCGCCGGGCGTGGCGAGCCCGGCGGCTTGGGTTGTCAGGCGGATTGCTCGGGGGCTACGCAGCCCGCCCGCGTCGACGTCGGCCGTACCATCCCAGCCCCAGCAGGCCGAGGGCGGCCAGGGCGAAGGTCGAGGGCTCGGGGACGGCGACGGCGGCGGGGTAGAAATCACCTGTGATCGTGTCCCAACCCACATAGGAAGTTGCGGTATTCGTGAACTTCAACTGCAATTGATCACCAAGAATCGACGAACCGCTGCCGACACTGAATGAGAGATTGCCATTCTGCCAAATCCGAGATGCTGGCATTGTCGGGGCGACGGAACCGAGCAAAGTCTGGGTAGTCCCATCCCATGCAAACGCCTCGACAAGCAGTTGTGAGCCCTGGTAGGTTGGGGCGTACAGGAAGTCGATGCTGTAATCGCCTGCGGCCAACAAGTCGCCATCGCTCGTTCCCGTACCACCGTAGCCTGCTCCCGCCCAGAAGCTTGGTGTATCGGGTGAACCGTCGTTTGCCTGATCGCCGGAGCCAGTACCAAACCCCGTCCAACCGTCCGAAGTTTGCCAGGCGCCATCGCCGTTGTCCCCATCCGTGGTCATCGTGCCGAAGCTGATTGCCACCGGGGTCGGCGGCGGAGGTGGGGGGGTGCCGGCAGTCGTAAGGTCCAGCGACACGTCGTCCAGATAAGTTGGGGCGGATACATTCGCAATCCGGATGTTGAGCGGGAGGCCTTCTATCGCTCCCGAGACGCTCGTGAAGGTGCTCGCATCGATGTCCCAACTGAAGATATGCCCGGTGCCGGTATAGGTCGGTGGTGACCCAGGAGCCACCGTGCCGGTAACGGACAGGTCTCCGCTCTCCCACAGGACCGTTCCGTCAGCTTCACGCAACTGGACTTTGAATTCGTGAGGAGCGGTGGTATCCCAACCGGGGTTCTGCCCAACCATGCCAAGGGTGTAGGTGTCGCCCGAAGACCAGTTGTGGCTCAAGTCCTGGTTCACCGCAGCCGTGCCACCATTGAAATAGAGGTTGCGGTCGGCTTCGGGGCTCCAGCTGAGTCCGTTATTATCGACATACACATTACCTGGGTCCTCCTCGGTCCAATCAGCCGGAGTTGCAAGGTTACCGCCGCTGGCTGCACCGCTGGCGTCTTCAAAGCCGGCGTTGTTGATATTGATCAGCCCCGCGTGGGCCGAAGTGGCCGGCAGGCCGATCGCCGCCATCGTCATCACAACTGTCAGAATGTTTCTTGTCGTCTTCATCATCTCATCTCCTTGGCTGCCTTGGTATACTCCGCACGGCCGAAATCTGCGGTTTTCGCACGGCTCGACCAGACCGCCGTGCCGACAACGATAGCTCGCACATCACCCAACTTAACCACTCGTATCATAGTGCAAACGCAACCGTTCAAGCCCCGGCTCATCCCGGGACATGAAAACCAAATGGCACACGCCCCACTATGGCCAGAAACAGCAAGGACTGCAAGCAAATCCCCCCCAAGAATTCCCAGAATACTTGGGATTCGGCCCGACCCCCCTCTCGGCAGGGGCTGCCGCTGTTTCTAAACTACGACTCCGCAAGATTCGCGCCTCTGGCAGCCGCCGAGGTTTTTCAGAGAATTTCTCAGATTGTTTTACGAATCGGGCTTTCCGCCGGAATAAGTTGTTGGACGAGCATGGTGCTTGCCCGCATGTTCCAATGGATACAAGGAGAAACGCCAGTGGGAACCGGATTGACGTTTGAGGAGTATGTGGAGTCGCGGCTGGAACCGCGGGTGGGCGCGGATCGGGCCTGTGGGCGGGCAGCGGAGGCGAAACAACAAAGCCCAGGGTCGCGCAGCGCGGCGGCGCACCCTGGGTTAGTTCTTGGCCGAGTGAAGTTCGCTTCGCGCCACCGTCGGGCTTGTCCCGGCGGGGCGATGATTGAAAGCTAGCGGCAAGGGCCAAAACCACCCGTTCTCACCCCCGCGTCCGCCGCCGAAGGCGGCGGACGCGGGGGTGAGAACAATGACAGCTTGGGCGGTCGT
>JABMRP010001201.1 GCA_013202535.1 Planctomycetota bacterium | reverse complement strand
CGGTCCTCGTTGAAAATCCGCGTCTCACCGGGTCCGTCGCCTCCGATTTCGTGCAATGGCTCGACCATCTCGACGGGCCAGTGCGAGGGGTCGAACCGGGCCAGCGGTTGGGGCAGGCCGGGTAGTCGGATCGCGGCACATGTCAGAGACAACGTCGCGATGACGACGATCGCGGGGATCAGCGCCGGCCGCCACGAGAATTGCCGTGGACGATCACCAGGCGGCGATTCTTGGGGCGTCAGAAATTCGTGGCGCCGCAGCCACTCGGCCCATCGGGTATGCGGCAACATGTCGGCCAACGCCAGCGCGGCGGTGAGGGCGAACAGCGGCGCATGGCGAATCCGGCCGCAGGCCAACACGAACCACACCACCGGCAGCAGCCAGATGATCCGCGGCCATCTCGGCAATACACCCACCAGGGCAACGGCGTACAGCGCGCCCAGCAGCACGGTCATCGCCGACTCCATGCCGTCGCTGCGAAACAGGGGCGCATGCTCCTGGACCAGATCGACCAGCGGCAGACGCAAGACGGTGAACCACGTGCGCGGCAGGTCGAGCCCATAGGGATTGACCAGCACCGAAAGCATACAGGCCGCCACGACCAGCGCGAGTTGAACACCCTGCCGTCTGTTTTCCACGGGCGAGGCGCGCCCCAGGAGAGCCGCCGATATCCAGCCGCCGGCAACCAGTCCCAGAGTTCCCAAGCCACCGAGCACGCCCCCGTGGACGTTCGTCCAAACGACGAACAGCGGCGGTAGCCACCAAAGCGCGCGGAGGCGCGTACGTCCGGCCTCGACGTCGACCAGCAGCGCGAACGTCGCGGCGGTGAATACAAGCGAGAGAATCAGCGGACGCACGTGGAACTGGTGCGAACTGGCCGCCAGAACCAGGGCGATCAGCAAGACCACGCCGATCGGATGCAGGCCGCGGCCGTGCAGGCGGGCACCGACCCAAGCGTAGAGAGCGGCCAGCAGCGAGACGGCCACCAGCAGCAGCGCATCCCAACCGCCCAACCGGTAAACAAGGGCCATGACGCATTCCGGCGCCCACTGCGAGGCCACCCACGGCTGGCCGGCATGGGTAAAACTCCACGAGTCGACACCGATGGGCTCGCCCGTTTCGAGCATCCGTTGGCCGAAACTCGTGTGCCAGAAGGTTCCCGGGTCGCGAAACAGCTTGGAACGGCCGGCCACCAGCAAGAGAATCCAAATCCCCAGGAAAAGGGCCGTCGACAGGCGACCGTAACGCCGCGCGCATCGGAAGAACGATTGGTCGGTCCTCAACACGTTTGCGCCCATATCCATCGATTGTCCCCAGCGGCGAGTTCACGCTTCCCCTCTCCAGCAAAGTCTAGCCCGAATTATTTGGTGACCCGCCTGCCAGCGGCGGTCACCGCATGGAAACCCCTATTTTCCAGGGCGAGCGGACGGCAATCGCTACATCCGGACCGGCAATCGACAAGAATTCACCAACTTATCCAGATTTCCTAAACTAAGCGATTTGACATTTGGAAATGGTGACCTAAGTTTTTAGTGTTGAGGCTGAGCGCGAGAGCGTGACCCTCGACGGAGCGGCCGAAAGGTCGCTCAACTGCGTGTGTCCTTTTCCGCCAGAGTATCGTCCTGGTTCAAGTCCGTGAATCTGGTAAGGCACGCGTAGCGTTTTTTGACCTGCAGTCTCACATCCTCGATAAAGGCAACTCGACCGCAAGGTCGGGACGCAAAGCCAAGGGCCGGCCGAGTCGCATCGGACGGAAGCCTGGCTGCCGAAAGGGTGTTTCCAATCCAATGCTTCGGCCCAGTGCTTGGGCATGGAACGGAAAACGGTTGCGTCAGCAACGGCACTTTCGAGGCGAGACACGTTGTAATTAACAGGGTATCGGAGGGATACGGAGCAGGTCCGCGGTGGTCTTTTTGGGTCGCCGTTGTATTCCCGAGAACCCGTCCAACTCGTTTCTTTCCGGTTGGTCCCGATCCGGCGATCTCTTGTGAGATCATCGGTAGCGGACATCGGAACGGAGGATTACTCATGAAGTCGCTCGCTCTGAAAGTGCAACGTTTCCTCGTTTCGGAAGATGGCCCCACCGCAGTCGAATACGCGGTGATGCTGGCTCTGATCGTTATTGTGTGCCTCACGGCCATCAGTTCGATCGGTAAGCAAGCATCGGGGACGTTCAGCGACGTTTCGAATTGCATTAGCAACGCTCGCTAGTCGTCACCTTCGGCATGACAGGCATTGTCCGGCTAGTCCGGACAATAATGCCGCGATGACCGGAAAACGCCCCTCGGCACCAAGCGGTTTTGGTGCCGAGGGGAACTTTTTGACCTATAGATAAAATAGAGCACGTACCTCGAATCCCGAGGCGTAT
>JABMRP010001200.1 GCA_013202535.1 Planctomycetota bacterium | reverse complement strand
CTCGAACCAGTGACCCCTAGCTTGTCGAGCTAGTGCTCTAACCAAACTGAGCTAATCGCCCGTGACGCCTGCCTGGCGGGGGGGGTGGCTTTTCGTTGAATTGCCCCGCTCCAAACGACGCTAGTCTAATCTGCCATGTAGGACGCTTCCGGTCAAGAGGGGCCGCTTGAGGTGGTCCAAGCATAACCGCCCCCCCGTAAGAAGAAACAACTTGTATTGATTACGGCCGCCTTGACGGCCTATACTTGGATAGTCCACAGGGCGGCAGGGTCGCCAGGCGAATGGGTGCCGCCGCACCGCTGGCGCTCCCGTGGGTCGGTGAACCTTGTCACGAAACCAACGGTCTTTGAGGTGAGCACCACAGATAGGCCCTACGCGACAACCGCGGCGAGGAGAGACTCCGGTAGATGTAAGCTGTTTATTACAAACATGTTAGGGTGCCGCAACCCCTCGAAGGAGTTTTCAAAGCGTCCTCTGTATCGACGCTTGACCGATCGGGGGAAATTCGTTCAACACACGCTGGAGACCATGCTCAAAGTAAAACTTCCCGACGGAACCGTTCTGGAGTACCCGCGTCGCATTCGACCGATCGACATTGCCGCCGACATCGGACCCGGTTTGGCCAAAGCCACTCTGGCTGCCATGGTGGACGGCCAACTGGCAGGAGCCGATTCGTGGCTTCCGGAGGCGGGAGAAATCTCGCTTCGCCTTCTCACCCGCCGGGATCCCGAAGCGCTGGACATCATGCGTCATTCGTGCGCGCACGTGATGGCTCGGGCGGTGATGCGGCTGTTCGACGGGGTTCAGCTTGCCTTTGGCCCCACGGTCGACAACGGCTTCTACTACGACTTCGAGTTGGAACATCCGATTTCGGAGGCCGACTTTCCGAAGATCGAGGCCGAGATGGCCAAGATAATCAAGAGCGACGAGCCGTTCGAGCAGATCGTCGAGCCGCGCGACAAGGCCGTCGCGATGTGCCGCGATCTGAGGCAAACGCTCAAAGTCGAGCATATTGAAGAAGGCCTCGCAGAGGAGGCGACCGTTTCCTTCTACCGGCAGGGCGAATTCCTGGATCTCTGCCGCGGCCCACACGTTCCCAGCCCCAAGGCGATCGGCGCGGTCAAGCTTACTTCGGTCGCCGGCGCCTATTGGAAGGGCGACGCCTCGCGTCAACAACTCCAGCGACTTTACGGCACCGCCTGGTTCGACAAGAAAGCGTTGGCCGCCTATCTCAAGCAGATGGAGGAGGCCAAGCGGCGCGATCACCGCGTGTTGGGGCGCAAGCTGAAGCTGTTTGAGATCGACGAGCAAGTCGGCCAAGGGCTCGTGCTTTGGAAGCCCCGGGGCGCCGTGGTTCGCAACGCGTTGCAGCAGTTCATCGGCGAGCATCTTCACCGCCAGGGCTATCAACAGGTGTTCACCCCCCACATCGGCAAGCTCGATCTCTTTCGTACATCAGGGCATTATCCCTATTACCGCGAGAGCCAGTATCCGCCGATGATTTCCAGTGAGCAGATGAAGCTCCTGGCCGATGAGGGTTGTTCGTGCGGGGATTTAGCCAACCGGCTGGAGAAAGGGGAGGTCGACGGCTACCTGATGAAGCCGATGAACTGCCCGTTTCACATCAAGATTTACCAGTCGGAGCCGCGGAGCTACCGGGATCTGCCGGTCCGCCTGGCGGAATTCGGCACCGTCTACCGCTGGGAGCAATCGGGAGAGCTGGGGGGAATGACTCGCGTGAGGGGTTTTACCCAAGACGACGCCCACCTCTTCGTGACCGAAGAGCAGTTGGACGCGGAAGTTGCCGGTTGCCTGGAATTGGTGAAGATCATCTTCGGCACCCTCGGCATGACCGACTACCGAGTTCGCGTCGGACTGCGCGGCCCCGACGAGGGCAAGTACGTGGGCAGCGCCGAACAATGGCAACAAGCCGAGGCCGCATGTCGCCGAGCCGCCGAACTGTTGGGCGTTCCCTTTTCAACCGAGGTGGGGGAAGCCGCCTTCTACGGACCGAAGATCGACTTCGTTGTCAGAGACGTGATCGGGCGCGAGTGGCAACTCGGCACCGTTCAGGTCGACTACCAACTGCCCGAGCGATTTCAGTTGGAGTACATCGGCGCCGACAACCGGCCCCACCGGCCGGTGATGATCCATCGCGCGCCGTTCGGCTCGATGGAGCGGTTCGTCGGCGTGTTGATCGAGCATTTTGCCGGCGCGTTTCCACTTTGGCTGGCGCCGGAGCAAGTACGCGTGTTGGTGGTCAGTCAGAAATTCGAGGAGTACGGCCGGCAAGTCGAGCAGCGTTTCGCCGAGGCCGGACTGCGAGTTGCCGGCGACTACCGTTCGGAGAAGATCGGCGCCAAGATCCGCGATGCCCAACTGGAATTGATCCCCTACATGCTGATCATCGGCGGTCGGGAGATGGAGCAAGGGACGGTCGCCCTTCGCCACCGGCGCCAGGGCGATCTCGGGACCATGGAACTCGACGCGGCCGTTTTGAAACTTCGGGAGGAGTCGATCCGCCGAGATGCCACTGCGGAGGGGTGTGTAAACCAATAGCACGAGCGGTATCTTCCGCCGCAGTCTTCCCGTTTCCCGAGGAGCCGCCGGCACGAAAATGTGAGATTTTTCCCGCTCGGGGGTAAAAGAATAGTTGACGCCGGGCGGCAACTGGCCAATACTCATGGTCGCGCGGCAATTGCCCGGATGCGGATCGCCGTAAGGAACCGATCGCGAAAGCGACCGGGCCACACGCCCGCGACAGGTGTTTTGTTACCGTTGACCGTAATTCACGAGCACGGTATTTTTTTCGTTTCAAGGTTTTGATGGGAGGATAACGAAGATCGAACGCACGCAGCAGAAGCAACGTATCAACGAACAGATCCGCACATCGCCGCTTCGGGTCGTCGCATCCGATGGCGAGCAGTTGGGGATCTTGTCTAGCGAAGAGGCCATGGCGGCCGCGAAAGCGGTGGGCCAGGATCTCGTGGAGGTGGCTCCGAACGAGACGCCGCCCGTTTGTCGAATTATGGATTTCGGCAAATACAAGTACCAGCAGAAAAAGCGGCAGAACAAAGGCCATTCGCATCATTTCAAAGTCAAGGAAATCCGGGTTCGGCCGAAAACGGGTGAGCACGACATCAACGTCAAGGTCAAACGCGCTCGCGATTTTCTTGAGCATCGAGACAAAGTGGTGATCTCGGTGATTTTTCGCGGTCGGGAGATGGCCCATATCGAAGAGGGCCAGCGAGTGATCCGGGGGGTGCTCGAACAACTCGAGGACATCGCCAAGATCGAATCCGGCCCAAACCAGCAGGGACGGCGTATCGTCTGCATGCTCGCTCCCAAGTAACCCAACCCCCCCCTCGCTCAGTCGGGGATTGGTTGGGTGGGGCGTGGAAAACGGGCGTAGCCGTGGGCGGGCCGGTGGTCCAGCGCGGCGATGACACCCAATGACTTCGCCTCAGCCTCCACCATTGGCAAGCCAACACCCCCCTCGAATTTTGTGGTGGAATGTGAGCTTATCGTGCGAACCCCTCTTCAGCTAGTTTTACAGAGGGATTGCTGATCGCCAATAAGGACTATTCTCCGTCACCTTGAGCCATTCTCGGAGCGTGCGGGAACGAGAGGAACCGGTATTCGGGGTGGTCAACGCGGCCCTTTTTGGCCGATCCCCCTTTTCCAGGACGCCGTACGGTTTATAATGGCGGGTCTGTCGTTTTCCGGCAGAGGCGTCCTGTTTGTCTATCGTGGCGACTGCCCGCCACCCAAGCCAGCCAAAATGAAAGTCTGTCATGCCGAAACAGAAGACCCATAAGGGCACGAAGAAGCGGTTCCGAGTGTCGGCCAAGGGGAAAGTCCTCCATCGCCAAAGCGGTACGAGCCACCTGGCAGCCCGAATGAGCCACAAACGCAAGCGTAACCTCCGTGGTACCAATGCGCTCTGCGAGGTCGAGGCGAAGCGCATTCGCGCCGCCCTTTGCGGAAACAGCAAGTAAGTCGCGTCTATTAAACGACGCCGAGCAGTCGCGAGCCGGGCACGCCAACGCTCCCACCTATGAGGGGGGGAGGGCCTTGAGTTCGCCAAAATTGCGAGAAGACCGATATGAGAACGACCAAAGGTGCCGCCCGAAATCGGGCAAAAAAGCGACTCTACAAGAAGGCCAAGGGCTATCGCGGCGGACGCGGAAACCTCTTGCGGACGGTCAAGGAGACCGTGATCCGCGCCGAAGCCTACGCCTATCGTGACCGCCGGGTGCGAAAGCGGGAGTTCCGCAAGCTGTGGATCATCCGTATCAACGCGGCGGTCCGCCAGCGAGGGCTCCGCTACAGCGAGTTCATCCACGGGCTGGTCAAGGCCAAGATCGAGTTGGACCGCAAGATGCTGGCCGACTTGGCCGTACACGATCCCGAGACGTTCGATCAGATCGTCGAACAGGTCAAGCAGGCACTCGCTGCCGCCGCCTGACCGGCCCGTCTCCGACGATCGAGCGCGATGGCTCCGACGATCGAGTGCATTGGCTCCCACGATTGATTGCATTGGGCCCTTCCTGCCATGGCGATTGAAGAATTTCTCGCGGAACTCGACGAACTGCTGACCGACGCCACCAGGAAGTTTGCGGCGGTTGCCGACGCCGACGCACTGGAGGCGGTACGCGTTGAGTTCCTGGGTGCCAAGAGCGGCCGATTGCGCAGCGTGCAAAAGGGGCTGGGCAAAGTGGCCAAGGCCGATAAACCGGTCGCCGGCAAGCGGTTCAACGAGACAAAAAAGGCGTTGGAGGCAGCGCTGGTCGGTGCGACCGAGGGGCTCAGCCAAGGCTCCAAACGTTCGCAATCCGGCCCGCAATTCGACCCCACGCTCCCCGGCGTTCGCCCCAGCCTGGGGCATCTCCACCCGATCACACAAACGATCGAGGAACTCAAGGACATCATGGCCCGCCTTGGGTTCACGGTGGCCGACGGTCCCGAGGTGGAAGACCTTTGGCACAATTTCGAGGCCTTGAACATTGCTCCGGCCCATCCGGCTCGCGACCCGTTGGACAACTTCTACCTGGCCACGGCCAAAGCCACCGCCGGCAAATCACCCGAGAGCAAGTGGCTTCTGCGTAGCCAAACCAGCACGGTACAGATCCGGGTGATGGAGAAGTCCGAGCCGCCGGTGCGGATTATCTCGTTGGGCCGCGTCTACCGGCCCGACACGCCCGACGATACGCATTTCCCCATGTTCCACCAGATCGAGGGCCTGCTGATCGACCGCCAGGTAACGATGGCCGATCTGAAGAGCATGTTGCGGCTGTTTGCCAGCACCTACTTTCAGGACGACGTGCATATCCGCTTCCGCCCCTCCTTCTTCCCGTTCACCGAGCCGAGTGTCGAGGTCGACATGAGTTGGGGCGACCATTGGATCGAGATGGGCGGTGCCGG
>JABMRP010001199.1 GCA_013202535.1 Planctomycetota bacterium | reverse complement strand
TCCAATTGGCCCGCCCTAACAACTCACGGCGATCTGCCTCCAACACCTACAGACCCCACCCTGGATGTATTGCTAGACAGATTCCGCGTGCGGCTTAGGTCACCGAGGAAGTCCCAACGGGCCGTAAGGTACCCCCTGGCCGTACGCAAGGGGTTCCGGTATGATATAATTAACAAATCGGAGCGAGCGCTTGACGAGCCGCTCCCCGTCAGTGAGGATGGAAGTTGGACCGAATTGCGCATCGGGCGGAAAAAGTGGTGCTTCTTGAGGTTTTTCGGCCCGATAATGATGAATGGCGAATCTGCTCTTTGTGATTTCTATAAAACAACATAGTATCCGCAGTGCGGTCCACAAACCCAGCCGGTCTGCACTCATATAAGGAATAAAGGAGCATGACTAAACAACTTAGCTACCTGAGAGATCATCTCACTCGCCTCAATGCGCAGACAGAGGCGTGGAAAGTACGCCATGAAGAGGTCATGGAACACTACGAAAAGGTCGACGATCTTGCGGAAGCTATTGCCTTCGGACTCTTCATTTATGGTAGACTGAAGCGAAGCGGTGCAGGACGTCCAGAAGTGCCGCAAAGAAAAGTGACTCTCAGCAACGCACATTTGATCTGCGAATTCTATGGATGGTGGTATCAGCGGGCGACCATTCTGCTTTCTGCGGCAGAGGCGAGTGAGGCGGCAGGTTTTCCTGTTGACGGTCTCGACGATTTTCGGGCGGCGCATCGGGATATCGGAGGTTTGATGCACGGAGTGTCGAAGATGCTGAAGAGCATCAATGCCTTTCAAGAGGGTCAAGGAAAGGACATGAAGGTGGTGTTTGATGAGTTACAGAGTGATCCTGGGAGATGAGGCTGAAGAGAAACTCAAGACAGTTCCGAACGAGCTTCTGGAGTACGTTAGAGAACAACTCAGGGAACTGGCGAACGACCCTCTCGCAGTTGGGCGAGAAACACCATCACCACCTTATGTGCCGATTGGACATATCTTTCAGTTCCACAAGATGCATGATGAGCAGGTGCATTATTTCACCGTGTTCTTTCTCTATGCCGACGAAAAGGATGGAGCCGATGCGGACCAGTTGAATGTGTGGGACATCGTTATTAGCCCACGGTTCTCTGACGTCCTGCCACCGAGGCCTTCCTCGGAAAGCTAGGCCAGTTACGGGCGTGATTGGCGGCGTTGCCCGTGCCCACCTAATCTCACCCCGCTGGGACACCGTCGCCATGCCCACCGACGAATTCCGCCGCCTGGCCCGGCCGGTGGATGAGTTTTTGACGAGTGAGGTTGGGAGGATGGAGGAATGAGTGACAGTCCGCCGCTTGCCGAACCGCCGAAACGTGCCGTGAAGTACTTTCTGATTGTGGCAAGGTTGGCACTTGCACTGGGTGTCTGCGGCATCTTCGCTCTGGTGCTCTACGATACATTGCCGCTTTACCTCGCCATACCGTTCCATACGTTGGTGTCATTCCGGTATCTCGTGCTGCTCGTTCCTGGGGGCGATGGGCACGCCAACGATGCCGTCGCAGAGTCGATTATCATCATCGCTGTCTTGCTTCCGTGTCATTTCGGCATCAGGTGGGCGAGGAACGCCACGGAGGAACTTAGAAGGCAGAATGAAATGAAAACACCGAGCAGTGAAGAGAGCGAACAGGGGACATTGAAAACGCCGGGATAAGGCAAGTGACAAGGACAAGCATTGTCCTGCGTTTGGAGAATCGCGTTATGAAAAGAATCGCTCGGGAAATCACGGCAACTTGGCCGTATTTCTGCCCCGCGTGGTTACACGCGATGCGCGAAAAAGCGCGAAAAAGAGGGACAGGCTACTTTTCCGGGGCGAGATAAAGAGCGAAAAAGAGGGACAGGCTACTTTTCCGGGGCGAGATAAAGTAGCCTGTCCCTCTTTTCTCTTCTCTTTTCTCTTCGACCGTGCGCGCAATCGCTCTACGACTCTACTGGTCCATGCGATGTCCAAGCCGATCATCGGGCAGGGCCAGCCGGTGGCGGAGATCGGCGACGGTGCGGCGAAGGCGGGCGAGCTGGTGGCGGAAATTGTCGACCCGGCGGCACTCTTCTTCCAGAGTTCGGAAGATACCGGCGGCCGAGGCGGCCGTGTTCCAGCCTTGGGCCAGTTCGTTGACCTGCTGGCGCAGACCGCGGCGCAGACGGCTGGTAAACGCCCATAGCAACAAGCCGCACCAGGCCAGAAACCAGAAACCGGACGACAGGTAGACTTCCAGGCCGAAGGGCTGCTGGCTGGTTTCGGTGAAGAGGAAATCGTAGAAGAAGTTCCGCCCGAGCCGATAGAGCAGAAAACCGAGCATCCCGCAGAGCAGCAGTTCGTATCGCCATCGGGTAAACCAGCCGGTATGTTTGGCGGCCACTTTGCCGATGACGTCCTCCAATTCGACGCCGGCCCGCTCGACGAAGGCCGCGCTGGCTTCGGCGCTTTCGGCCGTGATTCGCGCGGCCGTGCTTCCCTCGCGCGGCACATCGGCCTCGGCGGCATAGCCGTCGAGAATCACCGCCGCGGAGTGCAGTTCGGATTCTTCCCAACAGCCGGTCGCTACGCGGGAGACGCCCGTCTCGGCCGCGAGCCGTTTCTTTCGCCGGCGCCATGCCCGCGCGCCTTCCATGGCCCCGAGCAGAGCCATTTGGGCCGGCGTTCGCGCGCGGACGATCACCGCACCGAAGATCAATCCTCCCAGGCCTTGAAAGAGTCGCAGGAGCACGGCGAATGGGCTGAATCCCCAATGCGAGGTGATGCGACCGACCAGCCGACTCTCCCACTGGCGACGGCTGGCCAACAGTTCCGACCGCATCTCCGCGGCCAGTCGGGAAGCCAGCCGCGCTCGCTGGTCTTCGATTTCCACACCCAACCGCTGGACCGCCGGCAGGGCCGCATCGATCCGCCGGCTACATGCTTCGAGCGTGTCGCCCAACAGGTCGAGGAAATTGGCCCGGCGAATTCGATTGCCCGCGGCACCGACAAGCTGCCGGGTGAGCAACTCGACCAGTTCGCCGAATTCACCCCGCGGCTGGAGTCCCGCCTGGGCGTCGGCCAAAGCGGCCGGCGAATCGACCAGGAAGATACGTCCCACCGAGTAACGGTCTTGGAGCACCTGCCGCCAGTCTTCGCGAATGTCGTCGTCGGTGTCGGCATGGGTTTGCACAAACACCAAACGCGCACCCGATGCGGCCGAGAACAACTCGTCGGCCACCCGCGCGCTGCGATACTTCTGCTGCGTGGTAGCGACCAACAGCACGTCGCAATGGGGCAACAGGCCCCGAAGGCGCGCCAGATTCGTGCCCGGCGAATCGGTCTCCTCGGTGGTATCGGGATCGGGGCAATCCAGCAGCACCAACTCGCCCAGGGCGGGCGAATCGCATTGCACCAGTTCGACGCTCGATGGGTCGATGCCCAGCATTTGGGGGGTGAGATCCGGCCGGCAGATCAGTCGGGGCCTAAGGGTGGTCGGCCGCTGGCGACCGACCGGCGCGACGTCGCTGCCCACTAGGGCGTTGATCAGGGAACTCTTTCCCGTCCCAGTACCCCCCAGCGTAGCTACGACCAGCGGCGATTCCAGGCGAATCCGCAGGCTGTGAACCCGCTGGGATAGTCGGTTGACCAGGGCACCGCAGGTTTGCGCGGTGTGCCAGTCCGGGGCGTCGGACGACCATCGATCGAGTTGGGCGACCAGGGTGTCGACTTCGGCCAGCAGTTCGAGATGGGCCAATTCGGGGCTTTCCATACCTCAAGCATAGCAGACAATCAGAGAATCTCCAGAAACCACCCTTTCGGCCGGTAGGCTGGGCTCTCCCTGTCCGTTATTCCAAAAATCTCCAGAAACCGCCTTTCGGCCGCTAGGCTGGGTCGTCGCAATCCGTTATTCTAGGGGCACGGTAGGTTTTTCGGGGCTCGATTCACGCCCGGAAACGGACTGGTAACGCAACGGGAGAAAGTCATGTTCCATGCTCTGCCCTTATTGATCGCGGCGATGCCACTGAATAACCCGTGGGTCATCGTGGGGGTCGTCGTTTTTGTCCTCTTCGCCATCGCGGTGGCGATTCTGGCAATCATCTATGGCGGAATGTGGTTTCAGGCGTACATGTCCAATGCCCGGGTCAGCATGATCAGCCTGATCGGGATGACCTTTCGGCAGGTCGATGCGCGGGTGATCGTCCAGGCCAAGATCATGGCCATGCAGGCCGGCGTGGGAACCGATCCGAGGACCGGTATTACGACGAATCGACTCGAAGCGCATTACCTGGCCGGAGGCAACGTGCCGAAAGTCATTCGCGCGATCATCGCCGCACACCGGGCCGATATCGACCTCGATTTCGATCGGGCCGCCGCGATCGACCTCGCCGGACGCGACGTGCTCGACGCCGTGCAGACGAGTGTCTACCCCAAGGTGATCGACTGCCCCGATCCGAAAAAGTCGACCAAGCCGATGCTCAGCGCCATTGCCAGGAACGGCGTCGAACTGAAAGTCCGTGCCCGGGTAACCGTCCGAACCAACCTTGAGCAACTCATCGGCGGAGCTACCGAAGACACGGTCATCGCCCGCGTGGGTGAAGGCATCATCACCTCGATCGGATCGGCCGAAACGCACCTGACCGTCATGGAAAACCCGGACATGGTCTCCAAAGCCGTGCTCAACCGTGGACTCGATGCCCATACGGCCTTCGAGATCGTCTCGATCGACATTGCCGATATCGACGTGGGCGAGAACATCGGCGCACGGCTCCAGGCCGATCAGGCGGAGGCCGACACCCGAGTCGCCCGGGCCAAGGCCGAAGAACGCCGCGCCATGGCCACCGCGCTGGAGCAGGAAATGAAAGCCCAGGTGGCCCGCAACCGGGCTCAAGTCGTGCTGGCCGAGGCCGAAGTGCCCCTGGCCATGGCCGCCGCGTTTCGCGAAGGCAATCTCAACGGAAGTTCCAGTGTCGACGGAAAGACCGCCTCTTAGCAGCCTGTTTTCAACAGGCTGTTAGGATTCGCGACGAAACGACTTTCCGAGTTTCGAGCTGGCGGAAATCCCGCTTGCCCGGCGGGATGGGCCACGGAAAACGGGTGCCTGATCCACGGCTCCCTGATCCACAGTTCACTGCGGAGCCATGAATCAGACACCCGTCTTTGTGTTTCTTGGCGGTCCGAAAGTATCTGCTATTTATTGACCAAACGGATCGGCTGGGGCTGGGGCAGCCGGAGCTGGGGCAGCTTCCTCGGCAAACGGATTGGCTGGAGCAGCAGGTGCGGCGTCGCCGGGCGCGGCGCCAAACGGTGCGGCGGGGGCCGCGGGTGCGACCGGAGCGGGAGCGGCGCCAAACGGTGCGGCGGGGGCTGCGGGTGCGACCGGAGCGGGAGCGGCCGGAGCGGGAGCGGCCGGAGCGGGAGCGGCCCCAAACGGATCGGCGGGAGCAGCCGGTTCGGCCGGAACGGCAGGTGCGGCCGGCTCGGGAGTAGCACCGAACGGATCGGCGGGAGCAGCCGGTTCGGCCGGAACGGCAGGTGCGGCCGGCTCGGGAGTAGCACCGAACGGATCGGCGGGAGCAGCGGGCATGGCCGGCTCGGGAGCAGCGCCAAACGGATCAGCCGGGGCAGCAGGCGCGGCCGGCTCGGGAGTCGCCCCAAACGGGTCGGCGGGAGCAGCCGGTTCGACCGGAACGGCAGTTGCGGCTGGCTCGGGAGTCGCCCCAAACGGGTCGGCGGGAGCAGCCGGTTCGGCCGGAACGGCAGGTGCGGCTGGCTCGGGAGCAGCGCCAAACGGATCCGCCGGAGCAGCGGGCACGGCTGGTTCAGCCGGCTCGGGAGCGGCACCAAACGGATCGGCGGGAGCAGCGGGTACGGCCGGTTCGGCTGGTTCGGCGGGCTCCGCGGGTTCCGGAGCAGCCGGCTCAAGCGGGGCACCAAACGGATCGGTTGGAGCAGCCGGTGCAGCCGGTTCTAGTGGGGCACCAAACGGATCGGCCGGAGCAGCCGG
>JABMRP010001198.1 GCA_013202535.1 Planctomycetota bacterium | reverse complement strand
GTAGCAGTTGAGGATCCAGAGTTGGCCGGGCTACATCTCGCGGAGCGAGATGGCTACTGTACGCGGCGCGTGAGAAGGTGCGATTTCGAGCGGCCACCCCGATAGAGATCGTAGCGAGGGTCGGCGTACCGGGTGAAGAAGGCGTCGAGCCGCTCGGCGAGTTGCTGGGCCACCGCGGCGTGTTCCCCGCGCCCGATCAGATTGGTCTCCTCGCCGGGGTCGTTCTCCAGATCGTATAGTTCGTCGGGCCCCCGCGGGTTGTGGCGAATGGTGTATTTCCAGCGGTCGGTGCGGATCATCCGGCTGTTCTCGAACTCGTAGAAGACGACGTTGGACCAATCGATCGTTTCACCTCGCAGCACGGGTGAATAGTCGCGGCCGGGCGACTCGGGCCGCTCGGGGATCCGGTCGGTCAGACCGAGATAGCCCAACAGCGTCGGGAAGAAATCGTAGTTCGAGACCAGAATGTCCGACGTCTTGCCGGGGGCAATCGCCGCCGCATGACGCCAGATAAGCGGGATGTGGATCGTGCTGTCGAACGTGTGCAGCGGTCGCGAATGATCGCCCATCCCCCACATCCGGTTGTGTCCGCCGGCCAACCCCTGATCGGCAGTGAAAACGACGACCGTGTTCTTGTCCAGGCCCAGTTCGTCGAGCGTATCCAGGACGCGGCCCACGCCGTCGTCGATGCCGCTCACTTCGGCCGCATAGCGGCGCATCGCCTGGGGGTTGTTGATGTACTGCCGGTTGTTGTGCAGCCACGGATGGGGCGGATTGCGGGGAAACGATTCCAGCGGTTTGTCGGCGTAGAATTCCGCGTGGCGATTGCGCGCCGGCCGGAGCAAACTGCCGCCGAGGCCGTACGGGCCGTTGTAGGCCAGCAACAGAAAGAACGGCCGCTCCTTGTGCTGGCGGATGAAGCGGACGGCATGGTCGGTCCAGAAATCGGTCTGGTAGGCCGGCTCCTTGCGAATCGCGCCGTTTTCGATGACCGGGGCGTCGTAAAACGTCGTTGTGTGGCCGTGCGGTTTGGTGATCCAGTAGGTGAAGCCTTCCTGTGGGTGGAGGTTGTCGCCCAGGTGCCACTTGCCCGAGAGCCCGCAAACGTAACCGGCCTCGGCCAGGATCTCACCCAGCGAGTCGAACTCACCGATCGTACTGTAGGCCTCCGGTCCGATCTGCGCGCGACCCGCCGCCAGGTAACAGTGGACACCGTGTTGCGAGGGGATCAGGCCGGTCAGATACGTCGCCCGGGTGGGCGAACAGACGGCGTTGGAACTGAAGCAGCGGGTGAAGCGAATGCCCTGGCCGGCCAGCCGGTCGATCCGGGGCGTGCGAATCTCCCGGTTGCCGTAGCAGCCCAGCGTCCACGGCCCGTGGTTGTCGGTGAGAATAAACACGACGTTGGGGCGGCGCGGTTCGGCGGCGGGTGATGGGGAAAGCGGCAAGACCACCGCAATGAGCAACAGGCACGACAGTCGGGCATTCATGGTTGGTTCCTCACCGAGTTCTTACTCCGGCTTCCCCTCACCTTCCGTCTCCGGCGGTCCCAGCAGTTTTTCCAATTCCCGACCGAGCCGTGGGCCGCGTACGTCGATGGCGACGACGCGCCCGTCGGTGCCGACGAGGATCATTTGGGGTATGGCCGCGACGCCGAAATGGACGGCCATCGGGTGGTTCATGCCGTTGGCGTCCGGATCGCCGCTGTAGAGGATCTTCCAGGGGAGTTCGACCTGTTTGATGAATTCCTCGACGGCGTCGCGCTGTTCGTCGCAACTGATCCCCACCACGTCGAACCCGCGCTGGTGGTACGCCTCGTAGTGCTTCTTCACGTTGGGGATTTCGGCCCGGCACGGCCCGCACCAGGACGCCCAGAACATGACCAGCACGACTTTGCCTTTGTACCCGGACCAGTCGAGCGGAGTCCCGTCGACGGCGGTCCCTTCGATCGTCATGGGGCTGCCGACCAGGGTGAGGCGGCGCGCGCCGCCGAGAAGTTTTGCCCCAACGCTCGCGATTTTCAGATCGTTGCTGTCGGCGAGAATCTTGCCCAACGAGCGGTAGGCGGCGACGGCCATTTCCTTGTTGCCGCTGGATTCCATCGCCCAGGCGGCTTGCAGTGCCAGACTGACGTCGCGTGGCGCGATAGCCCCCGCCGCGAGATACGACTCGATGTCGGCCAACAGGGTCTTCATTTCCGCCGCCTCGGTGGGCCGAAGACCGCGCAGGCGGATCTGCAACTGGATACTCCGTACCTGCCGGGAGAGTTCACCCCGTCCGGCCTTCTCCAATTCGCCGGGAAATCGGGCCAATGCTTCCGCTGCCGCACCGTCGCCAAGCTGCCCGAGCGTGGTCAATGCACGGACCTTCCACATCGCCGCGGCCGAGGCCTGCTCCGGGTTTGGTTCGCCGGCGAGGATCCGCTCCGCCGCGGTCACGATCCGCTGCATCTGCCGCAGCCGAAACGTACGCACCACCTCCTCGTCGCCCGGCGCCGGTTGCACGGCGACGATCCGCAGGAGGTACTCGAACACCTCCGCGGCGGTTCCCTCGGGCACCTCCGGCAGGTCGGCCCCAGCGGCGGGACCCGGAACGACCGGCGGTTGGGCCGTCGCCACCGAACAGGCGATGCCCACGACGACGGCCAAAGCGACCGCAAGACCGAGCACACGGAAGGAAAACGAAGGAGAAGACATGCCGGTAACCTCCGTGTCATGTAAGGTAGCAGTTAGCCCGGTCGCCTGCGACCGGAAAACGGAGTCTCCGCTAATTCTCCCGTCGCAGGCGACGGGGCTAACACGGACGGTCATTGTATCAAAAGGCCGAAAGCGTCGCACGATTTCCGTCGTACGATCAACTCGGCCGGGTCATTCGCCAGGGATCGAGTGCTTCGTTGAGTTGGTCCTCGGGCAGGACACCTTTTTCGGTGCAAAGCTCCCGGATCGTTTGGCCCGTCTTGAAAGCCTCCTTGGCCAACGCGGCGGCCCGCTCGTAGCCGATGTAGGGGTTCAGGCCGGTCACCATCGAGAGGCTCTTCTCCACCGCCGCTTCGCACGCTACCCCGTTGGCTTCCATTCCTTCCAGACACGAGCCGGTAAACGTCCGCGCCGCGGCGGCCAGCAGACGGATACTCTCCAGCGTCGTATGGCCCATCACGGGCATCATGATGTTCAGTTGAAACTGACCGCCGGTGGCTCCGCAGACGGCCAGCGTTTGGTCGTTGCCCATTACCCGGGCGGCTACCTGCATGGTGCTTTCACACATCACCGGGTTGACCTTGCCGGGCATGATCGAACTGCCCGGTTGCAGGTCGGGAAGCTTCAATTCGTGGAATCCGCACCGCGGGCCCGAGCCGAGCCAGCGGATGTTGTTCGATACGTTCAGTAGGGTCGACGCCACGCAGCGCAACTGGCCGTGACACTCGACCAGGGCGTCGCGCTGGGCGTTGGCCTCGAAATGGTCGACCGCCTCGACCAGCGGGATACCCGTTGCCCCGGCCAGCAACGCGGCCACGCGGGAGCCGAACTCGGGATGTGTGTTGATGCCACTGCCCACGGCCGTGCCTCCGACGGGCAACTCCAGTACGGCCTGTTGTCCGCGACGGGCCCGGTCGACCGATAGCGCCAGTTGGCGCGCCAATCCGCCGATCTCCTGGCCCAGCGAAAGAGGCGTGGCGTCGGCCAGATGCGTGCGACCGATTTTCAAGACGTCGGCCCACGTCGAGGCTTTTTCCGCGAGCACGTCGCCGCAACGCGACAAGGCGGGAATCAGATCCTGCTCGATCGCCACGGCCACCGCCACGTGGATCGCCGTAGGAAAGGTGTCGTTGGTACTCTGGCCCATGTTGACGTGGTCGTTGGGATGGATCGGCTTGGCGGCGGCCAACCGGTCGCCCCCGGCTAGCTCGATGGCCCGATTGGCAATCACCTCGTTGGCGTTCATGTTGCTGGACGTGCCCGAGCCGGTCTGGTAGACGTCGACCGGGAACTGGTCGTCGAGCCGCCCGTCCGCCACTTCGAGGCAGGCGGCCAGTAGTGCGTCG